>JBMFSK010000090.1:0-2265 GCA_049967595.1 Thermoplasmata archaeon | reverse complement strand
ATACGCCTGTGGAGATCGCTACATCGGGCTTATACGGAATATATCCATACAGGCATATGTCTGTCTATGAATCAGGAAGCTCCGATGTTTTAGCTGAGGAGTAGCTCACAAAAGATTTCATATGGAAAGAAGCGAAATATTAAAGTCATTCATTGCTATAATGATAGAAAATGAAGGAATGGATTCAAATCATTAGACCATTGAATGCGCTTATGTCGGGAGCAAGCGTTTTGATCGTGACCCTTGCAATTGGAAAAAGTTTACTTAATTTTCTTGTCCTTTTAGGTTTTATTGTAACATTCTTTACTACATCAGGCGGAAATGTACTAAATGATTATCTAGATAGAGAAGTAGACATTATAAACCATCCTGAAAGGCCAATACCTTCGGGAAAAATATCACCTTCTGAGGCGATAATTTATGCAGGTGTTCTTTTCTCAATTTCAATATTTGTGTCAATATTCATAGGTATAATACCATTTTTTATAGACATTTTAGCCATAGTCCTGCTATATTCTTATGAATCTAAAACTAAAAACCTTGGTATTTATGGAAATTTAACTATTAGCCTTTTACTTCTATTACTTTTCATTTTTACAGGATCCATATTTAATAAGTATGAACTTCCTTTAATTTTGGGTTCGATGGCTTTTTTTGCTACACTAGGCAGAGAAATAACGAAGGATGTAGAAGACATGGCTGGAGATTTCAACAGAGTAACTCTTCCAAAAAAAATAGGGAAAAGGAATGCTCTATACATTGCATCAATATTTTATTTTATTGGTGTGATTATATCTCCCGTACCTTATTTTCTAAACTATTTTGGCATATACTATATTTATGTGGTTATCATTTCAGATATAATCTTCATATACTCTTTATTAGAACAGTTCAAATCTCCTAAAAATGGGCAGAATATAGCAAAATATGCAATGATAATAGGTCTGATTTCTTATGTGATTGGGGGAATATTAAAATGAATGTTTTAAACTATATATTAAAAACACTAGAAAATAGAAAAATGCATATGACACTTTTAGATCCTGCCAAACAAACACCTGAAAAATCGGCAGAAATAGCAGAATTAATTGAAAAATTGGGAACAGATGCTATAATGATAGGTGGTTCGACCAATATTACTCAGTCAATAATGGACAAAACTATTTTGAAAATAAAAAGTGTGACAAAAACACCAATAATTATATTTCCAAATGGAGTACAGAGTATATCCAAATATGCTGATGCTATTTATTTTATGAGTTTGTTAAACTCAAGTGATAGAGCATTTTTGATAGAAAATCAAATGATGGCTGCACCATTGATAAAAAAGCTAGGCCTAGAACCAATTCCTATGGGATACATAATTATTGAACCAGGAATGGCAGTTGGCAGAGTAGGTAAAGCAATTCTACTTAAAAAAGATGAAATATCAAAAGCAGTTGGTTATGCTCTTGCTGCGGAATTTTTAGGAATGAAATTGGTTTATTTTGAAGCTGGATCAGGATCTCCAGAGCCTGTTAATGAAAATCTTATTTCTGCGGTAAAGAATGAAGTAAATATTCCTATAATAGTTGGAGGAGGTATTACAGATATAGAAAAAGCGAGAAAAATACTGAATGCAGGTGCAAGCATAATTGTTACAGGCACTCTGGTGGAAAGGTTTCCTGATTACGATGAAAGGCTCAAGGGGATAATTGGGGTAGTAAGGGGGGCAAAAATTGAAAACAAGGATGGGGATTTCAAAAGAAAAATTTGAAAAATTTTACAAACTTTACATTCCTATAGATGAAAATATGGATTTAAATTTGCATAGGGAATTATCAAAAAAATTTTTAAACTTAATTCACAGGTTAAATTATAACATTAAAATCCTTCTTAGGATTGATGAACGTGGATCTTCACTCTTTATTTCATTGCAAGAACCTAGTCTTTTGAAAACTGTTTACAGAAATCTGATAAATGAATATATTAAAGAAGAAGAATTTAATTTAACTAATGCTGAATCCTTTTATTCTTCGTATAGGATTGGAAAAAATGATTTTCTAGGTCCCGAGAACAATCTCGTGGACTTTTTTGAATATTTGCTTAGTTACAAAACAAGGGTAGTAGGTTCAGAGATTATTATCATTATAAATATGAAACCTGTAGTATCCTTCAGGCTAAATTATATGGGTCCTGTTTTTAAATTCAATATTAACATTTTGATTAATGGGAGACCATCCGCTAATTCATAAAATATAAAAGTGTGTGGTTATTTTGCTATTT
>JBMFSK010000089.1:0-2543 GCA_049967595.1 Thermoplasmata archaeon | reverse complement strand
AGCATTTGCAAGATTCTTGAACTGGTTAAAACCTCTGTAACTCTTGAAATATGGTTTGAATTCATCTATCAATGAATTAAATATGTCGGGGCACTAATAAATAGAGATTTCTATCACTAAATATAGTAATATTATAATAATATTAAACTTTTTTCAAAGACACAAAACTATAGAAATTAATATCCTAATTCTTTATTTTTAATTATTTCTTTTGCCTTCTTTATCGTTCCTGTAGTTTTCAATATAGGTATATTAAATTCGTTCAGTAACTTAATGAATCTTTCTTTTTCAAAGTGTGGAATCCTTATAACAGAATAATGACCGAGCTTGAACATGTACTTT
The DNA here is from genome assembly GCA_049967595.1 of Thermoplasmata archaeon. Taxonomy (GTDB): domain Archaea; phylum Thermoplasmatota; class Thermoplasmata; order Thermoplasmatales; family ARK-15; genus ARK-15. Next base: position 2,201 of record JBMFSK010000089.1, on the reverse strand, counting down.
AGATCCATATGAAATTTGAGATGCAGATGTTTCAATATTTCGCTCAGATTTTCTGTATCATAAACAATTATATACCTTTTTCTTCCAATTTTATCTTTAACCACCATTCATCTGGATAATGAAAAATTTATTTAATAAATCTTCCTTTACCCTAAAAGGTGAATATTCATGAATTTGTATGAGTTTCAGGGAAAAGATCTGTTTAAAAAATTTGGAGTACCAGTTCCAGAAGGATATGTGATTCAGGATCCGAAGGAAATTAGGGATGGAATATTTCCAGTGGCTTTGAAATCGCAGGTCCTCGTTGGTGGAAGAGGTAAAGCAGGAGGAATTAAGTTTGCGGAAGATAAAAACGAAGCAGTGGCAAAAGCTACAGAATTATTTTCACAGACAATAAAAGGATCAAAGGTGAAGTATATTCTTGTAGAAAGGAAACTTAACATCGACAAGGAGCTCTATATTTCTATTACGATAGATAGAGGAAAAAAGAGGCCTCTTGTTATGGCTAGTGCTGAAGGTGGTGTAGAAATAGAAACTGTAGAAGAATCAAAAATTTACATGCATTGGATCGACCCTTTAGTAGGATTTTCTCCGTATATATCAAAAATAATTTCAAAGAAGCTTCAATTGAACAATGAACAATCAAAACAGTTTTCAGCACTATTGAAGAATATGTATACACTCTTTCAAAACTATGATTGTGAGCTGGTGGAAATAAATCCTCTTGTAATAACTAAAGAAGGAAATATTGTAGCTGCAGATTCTAAAGTCATAGTTGATTCTGATTCTCTTTTCAGGCACAAAGATGTTCCTGTTAATCTTGACGATCTTACTGAATTAGAGAGATATGCAAAAACACAGGATTATTCATTTGTTGAGCTAGACGGAGATATAGGTGTGATAGCCAACGGCGCAGGTCTCACAATGGCTACACTGGATTCACTTCTTTTACATGGTCTCAAGCCTAGAAACTTCCTTGATTTAGGAGGAACAGATAGTGTAGATATTGTAAAAAATGCTTTTCCTATGGTGTTAAAAGCACAGCCAAAGATTATTTTTGTGAATATATTCGGTGGCGTAACAAAATGTGATACCGTAGCTCAAGGAATTGTTCTAGCAAAAAAGGAATATAATATCTCTTTACCTATAGTGGTAAGGTTAAATGGTGTCCATGAGGAGGAAGGAAGACAGATATTGAAAGATAATGGAATAGAAGCTTATGCAACCATGTCTGAAGGCGTTGCAAAGGTAGCTGAAATCTATAAGGGGGTGCATTAAAATGGCATATATAAATAAAAATACCAAAGTAATCGTGCAAGGGATAACAGGTCACCAGGGCGCATTCCATGCAAATGAAATGGTAAAATTCGGTACAAAAGTTGTAGCTGGAATATCCCCTGGCAAAGCTGGAACGCATGTAAATGGAATTCCAGTATTTGATTCAGTTGAAGAAACTCTACAACTTGAACCAAACGCAACGATGATTAGTGTTCCTGCACCATATGTAAAGGATGCATTTTATGAAGCTCTTGATGCAGGATTGAAATTAATTTATGTCCTAACAGAGCATGTGCCAGTTCATGATTCTCTTGAAATGATTAACATCTCAAAGACCCGGGGTGTCGTGGTAATAGGACCAAATGGACCAGGCATTACCGTTCCATTTGAAAGCAAAATTGGTATAATGCCAAACCATATATTTAAAAGAGGAAATATCGCAGTTATTTCAAGGAGTGGAACATTAACTTATGAAATTGTCAAGGCTATTACAGATAACGGCATGGGAGAAAGTACTGTTATAGGCTTAGGTGGTGATGCAATAGTTGGTCTTAGTTTTACTGATGTGCTTAAAGAATTAAAGAATGAGAGGAGGACTAAAGCAGCCGTTTTGGTCGGAGAAATAGGTGGAACAGCAGAAGAAGAAGCTGCAGAATATATTAAATCAGAATTTCATAAGCCTGTGGTAGCATACATTGCAGGAAGAAGTGCACCACCTGGAAAAAGAATGGGACATGCAGGGGCTATAATTACACGTGGTAAAGGTACAGCAGAGAGCAAAATTAAAGCTCTGAACGATGCAGGCGTGGAAGTTGCAGCTTACCCACAGGATATACCAACACTTTTGAAAAAAAAGCTCTAAAAAAAAAGCAGGGGTATCCGAGTCAGGTCAAAGGAGCGGGACTTAAGATCCCGTGTCGTAG
>JBMFSK010000088.1:0-2802 GCA_049967595.1 Thermoplasmata archaeon | reverse complement strand
TCATGAAATAAGTATGATAACACCTCAATTAAATCCATATTTTTAGGAATTTCATAAAAGAAGATGAGAATAGAACATTAAATTAGAGGTGATAAAGATGTAAAAAATTGATTTGGCAAATTAGGATAAGGCACTTTCAATTGGCAAAGTTAAGTGATTAATATTTAAAGATTGTTGTAATTTTACCAAAATATTGATAAAAATTATCATGCTTAAAATGTGTTTCTTTTTATTGGCTCATCTTTAGTCTTATTAATTAACCAAAAATCTTTTTACCTCCAACATAAGTTTCTTTCACTTTAATTTCCTTGATTTTCCTTTTACCTGATTTTATTGGATTTCTATCCACTACTATGAAATCAGCGTAATTTCCTTCCCTGAGAGATCCAATATTCATTTCTTGTATAGCAAATGCAGATCCTTTAGTATAACAATGCAGAGATTCTTCTATTGTAAGCTCTTGATCTCTGGTATATTTAGAGAGTGGTATGTTCTCATATTTTCCTCTTGTAACTGCAGAATAGACGCCTAAAAATGGATTAATTTGCTCTACGGGGGAATCAGTAGAAAAAGCCACATTCAAACCTTTGTTTAGCATGTCCTTAAATCTATAAATCCAATGAGCTCTTTTTATTCCCAATCTTTCAAGTGCCCAGAAGTCAGAATGAATAAAATGAGGCTGAACAACCATGTTAAGTCCTCCTAATTTCTCAAGCTGATCATCTCTTATTACGGAACAGTGCTCGATCCTATTACCTGGTTCAAGGTCTTTTAGACTTGCCATAGCAATGTCCATGCCAGCATCTCCTATTGCGTGAATTGCTACTTGCTTTCTCCTGTCCTCACACTTCTTGGAATAGATTTTCAATGTATGCAAAGGCATTGCCTGTTCTCCATATGTATCATAATCATTATATTTGTTGGAAAGCAATGCGGTCCGGGAACCAAGTGACCCATCGGAGAAAAGCTTTATACCTTTAAATTTGAGATGTTCAGTATCTTTGAAGTCTATTATGTTATCAAAATCATCTGAAGTTATATATACATAAACTCTGATATATAATCTTCCAATTCCATCCATTTTTTTCAAAATTTCAAAAATCTCTTTACTACAAGAAACAAATCCTACAGAAGTCACGCCATACTTTGCCAAATAATTCACTGCATCTGCAATGTACTTTGACTTTGTTTCATTGGTAATTATTTTATTTAGCATATTTCTAGCATAATTTAAATCAGCTTCCATAAGAATTCCATTTTCACTCTCTTTCTTGATAACACTTAAAAAGTAACTGTTCACGAGAGCGGAATGCCCATCTACTCTTGAAAGAAATACTGGTCTGTTGTTTACTATATCATCAATATCTTTTTTTTCTGGCCATCTTCTTTCCTCAAATAATTCTTGATCCCAACCCCATCCGATTATTGGCTCTGTTGTTTTCTCAGAAAAAGATCTCAGTTTTTCTTTCAATTCCTTTATAGATTTAGTTTCTCTTAAATCCAGATTGTTCAAATAAATCCCTGTTTCATCTAGGTGCATATGGGCGTCTATAAATCCAGGTAAGACTGTCGATCCCTTTAGGTCAATTATTTTACCGCTGATTTTTCCGGCTATTTCATTTTTTCCTGTAAAAATTACTTTTTGGCCCTCAATTACCATCGCAGGAACTTTTGTTATTTTCGGAAAAAATTCTATATAGATTTCACCATTCAAAAAACCTATTCTCATGATTTCAATTCTCCATTTTCATATATTTATAAAATTATTTAAACTTTTTCCTTAATGCTTTTCTTTATGATTTCACAACTTGGCGGTTTCTGTTATGCTTAACAATAATTTAATTTATAAAATAATCAGGTTTTAAAATAGTAAAAGTTAGACTGAAAAAAAGGTTTATATAAGAACATAGAATATACATCCTCTACATGTAATTGGTGTTGAAATATGTCTCAGAAAGTTGCAGAAAGAGCTGCGGCAAAAAAAATTAAAGACAAATGGAAGGCAAAGAGCTGGTACAAGATTCTTACTCCAGAGAGTTTCGGTTCAAAAGAAATAGCTGAAACTCCATCAGAAACATCCGAACAGTTGATGGGAAGAGTTGCGGAAACCACTCTTTATAATTTGAATGGTGACGTTAAAAAAGAATATGTAAAACTCTTTTTTAAAGTAACAGGGGTAGATGGAAATCAGGCACATACCATGTTCATTGGCCATGATGTTACCCAAGATTATATTAGAAGGCTTATCAGAAGAAGAAAATCAAGAGTAGATGCTATTTTTCCTTTGACAACATCCGATGGATATAAGATAAGGGTGAAAGTAACTGCAGTAGCTGACAAAAGATTGAATTCCTCTATAAAAAGCGCAATAAGAAAAAAGATTATGGAACCTGTTTTGGTAAATGGAAGTAAATTAACATTTTACGAATTCGTAAACTATATGCTTTCAGAAAAAATAGTTCAGGACATTGAGAAGAGCGTTAAAACTGTTTATAACATAAAGAAAGTAGAGGTAAGAAAATCAAACTTGCTCCAGAAACCTACGGATCAGATAATAGAAGCTCCACAGCAAGCATCTTAAGTGCCGGGGTGGCTCAGCTGGTAGAGCGTCGGACTCATAGGGTTCCCTTTTTTAATAAAAAGGGCTGAGTTATCCGAAGGCCCCGGGTTCGATCCCCGGCCCCGGCATATTGGCAATATTTTAAAATTATTGGCTATAAAAAAGTTTATAATCTTTAAATTTTTAAGATATGACAACTTCTAAAAACCTAGATGTTTACTAGGTTTTTTACTATACTCAGT
>JBMFSK010000087.1:0-2871 GCA_049967595.1 Thermoplasmata archaeon | reverse complement strand
AGAAAAAAAGAAAAAGAAGATATTACGCAAAAAATCCAGAGTTAAGGTTTAAATTTCTTTTAAAAAATTTGAGAATAAATTTTAATAATGCTTTTGGATGCTGTATCTTGATTACCATGGTAAAGATAGGGATTATCATATGCAATAGGTACAGAAATTGTGCAGGAGGAAAGTGCTTCAAGGCTTTAAGGGAAAGGGAAGGGGCGTTCAGAGAATACAAAAATGAAGATGTTGAAGTTGTAGGATACACAACATGCGGTGGCTGTCCAGGTGGAAATATAGAATATGCGCCTGAAGAGTTAAAAAAGAATGGTGCCGAGGTGGTACATCTCGCAACTGGCTTTGTGGTGGGATATCCTCCGTGTCCATGGATAGATTATTTCAAGGCATTTATAGAAGAAAAATATGGGATGAAGGTGGTAATAGGAACACATCCGATCCCTCAAAAGTACTATTTAACGCACAGCGTATTAGGTACTTGGAAGGATCCTTCTTGGGATTTGAGATTGAAAAATGTTATGTGTGATGAAGTCACACGTAAAAAATACGATTGATTATCTTACATGCTTTAAGATTTATATATATAGAAAGAAAGCTTCAAGCAATAAGAAAAAGCATTACAATTTTCATATGAGGATTTTCTAATAGAATATTATATAATTTTTATTGTCTTATAATTATGAGCCTTAATTTTTATTAAAAATATAAATATAAATAAAAAAGCCTAATTTTTTAAATTCTATTTTTATTTTATCATTATATAAATATTTTATATATAGAATAAAATAATAACATTTATAAATGTGTTTTAAGATAAAGAAATGTTTCAGGTGTTAAATATGTTAGATGAAAAAAGCGGAAAAAAATATCACCAGTCAGAATGCTTTTTATGGCTGCCGCTGGAGTATATCTTGATGGATATCAATTGAGTGTAATTGCTCTTGCCGTATTGTTAATGGTTCCAGATTTGCATATGACAATATTTCAAGAGTCATTGGTCATTGGAGCTGTTATACTTGGAACCATAATCGGTACTATAGTTATTGGTTATCTAGCGGATTTATTTGGTAGGAGACGGATATACATTTACAACTTGGCGTTTTTCCTTGTTTTTGGATTAATATCTGTTCTTACGTCTAATTTCTGGTTAATAGTAATTACCAGAGTATTGATGGGTATATCTGTAGGAGCAGATTACCCTGTATCAAACTCATACATAGCAGAGATGGCTCCCAGAGAAGTTCGAGGCAAATACCTTTCTTTCTCTAATGTTGCATTTGTTTTGGGATCTGTAACAAGCATAGTGGTATCTCTATTGTTTTTTGCTATTAACATATCCCCAGATCTGGGCTGGAGATTTATGATAGGTATTGGCCTAATTCCTGCTGCAATAGTTCTTTATATGAGACTTTCAATGCCTGAATCATATAGATGGGAAAATGTAAAAGGTAGGATTGCAGGTACAAAAATTGTTAAGGATATGTTTACAGGGCTTGGTGGAAAATTCACACTTTTAACTGCATTAATTTGGTTCCTTTACGATATGGTTATTTATGGTATTAGTTTGTTCGTTCCAACAATCCTTAAAATAATATACGGTTCAAATGTTCCTAACTTTAAGAATGCTTTATTTTCGTCAATATTCTTGTTTGTTCTGTTAGGTTCAAGTGTTTTAGTCATGTTTATAGTGGATCAAACAGGAAGGAAGATCTTACAAATTTTAGGGTTTGTAGGTCTTGGCATATTTCTTATATTAATTCCAATGGCCTACAGTTCATTAATTTCAATGGTTATGTTTCTAGTCATACTTGAATTTTTTAACGGATTTAGCGGTACAACGGTTGGCATGTTTCCAGCTGAGTTATCAAAAACTGACTTCAGGGCTAGTGCTTATGGCTTTGCATCAATGATGGGAAAAATAGGTGCACTGGTTGGCGTTCTTATACTTGGTTCATCGACAATTGGTAGATCAAGTATTCAAATATTTACTATTTTTGGTGTTCTAATGTTCATTTCAGCATTGCTTTCATTATTGCTTGTAGATACTACACATATGGACCTTGATGAACTCTATAAATTCAAAGAAAAGCTATCAGAGGAATAAAAATGTTTATTGAAACAGGAAAAGGAAATATATACTATGAAGTAAACGGTGAGGGACCTGGCGTCCTATTTCTTCATGGTCTGGGTGGTTCTCTTGATTCAATGTACCCAATAGGTGAATCACTTAAGTCTTATAAGAGAATATATGTTGATATACCCTGCCATGGTAAAAGTGATAACTTTGAAATCAATTTTGATGATATATCCACTTTTTTGGTTGATCTAATGAAGAAGCTTGGATTGGAAAAATTCTACATTGTAGGTATAAGTTTGGGTTCTTTAATATCTGAAAATCTCATAATCAAGCATCCAGATAACGTTATAAAAAGTGTATTCATATCCCCATCTTCACATATAGATGAAAATGCAATGAGAAAAGTATTTAGCTGGTTTAATTCAGAGGATGGGGGTACAAGTACTCTTTTTTCAAAAAATTTTTATGAAACTCACAAGCAAGAGATTATGGAATATGAGAAAAGTCATCCCCTCAAAACAGAGAGACTTTTTTATATCTCAAATGAAATTATGAAATTTAATATTCTGAACGAAAGGTCTGAAAAAAGATGTGCAATAATATATGGGGAATATGATGACCTGTTTGGTGAAAGAATGCTTCCGTATCTAAAAAGTGTATTCCTTAATTGTGAAATTTTCAAGCTCAATGCAGGTCATGCGATACACAGAGAATCACCCCAGGATGCAGCGATTATCATAGAAAGATTCTTTGAAGATCCCTAAAGTAAAAAGTTATATAATTTGTATTAATTA
>JBMFSK010000086.1:0-3096 GCA_049967595.1 Thermoplasmata archaeon | reverse complement strand
ATCCTACCAGCCTGGGGCGCTGGCGACCCGGATTCAAATTCCGGCGGTCCCATCTTTTGAATTTTTTTGAGAAAAAATTAAGTATTTGTTTTCTTTAATTATTTTTGGAGGCTTGATTGATATGACCTCTAAAAAGAAAAAGCAGTTCTATGAGGAGGAGAAAGAAATAAAGGAAGAACTGGACCAGATAAAAAAAGGTGATGTGGAAGATATAGATTTTGATCAACTGGAAGAAAATGATGAATATGAGTGATTAGGGAACTACTCTTCTCCTGTCCCTGGGGAAGAGCGTTACCTCTCTTATATTTTTTGTTCCGGTCAAGATCATTGTTAATCTTTCCAAACCTATGGCCCAACCTGAATGGGGGGGCATACCGTACCTGAATGCATCCAGATAAAATTCAAAACTTTTTGGATCTAAACCTTTTTTTTCTATATTTTCTTTAAGTGTTTTGTAGTAGTGATTCCTTTGAGCACCTGATGTAATTTCTCTCTCTCCATATTGAAGATCAAATGCTTTACCAAATTTCGGATCATTTTCACATGGCATAACGTAAAATGCCCTTGTTTCCATCGGCCATCTAGTTATAAAATAGAATTCCTTGTACTTTTTACCTATAAGTTCAAGTGACTCACTTGAAAAATCATCACCAAATTTCATTTCTATTCCTTTTTTATTCACGTAATCTAATAGCTCTAAATACGTAATTCTAGGAAATGGTCTCTCTGGAATTTTCAAATTAATGCTTAATCTTTCCATATCTTCTTTATTGTTTTTCATTACATATAAAATTGACTTTGTAATAACTTCTTCCAATAGATTCATTGCATCTTCATGTGTAGAAAAGCTCATTTCTATATCAATGGAAATAAATTCATTCAAATGTCTTGTTGTGTTGTGCTCTTCAGCTCGAAATGCTGGTGCCATTTCATAAACTCTATCAAAACCTGCAGCCATCATTATTTGCTTGTATAACTGCGGACTTTGAATCAAGTAAGCATCCTTTTCAAAATATTTTACTTTAAATAAATTAGTCCCACCTTCTGTGGCAGTTGCAATTATTTTAGGTGTATGTATTTCTAAAAAACCATTTTCTTCAAGTGTTTTTCTTATGCTTCTTCCTAAAGAGGATTCAATCTTAAAAAGTGAAAGTACTTCTGGTCTTCTTAAATCAATGAACCTTTCATTTAATCTTGTTTCTATATCAACAGAAACTTTATCAACAATGCCCATAGGCAGTGGTGTTTCTGCAACGTTCAGTATATCTATTTTTTCTGGGTAAATTTCTAGACCAAGTTTACTTTTTGTGTCTTTGTTTATCTTTCCTTTTATGCAAAGAGTACTTTCTCTTGAAAGAGATGCTACTTTTTGAAATTCCTCTTCACCTAAGCTGTTTTTTAAGAGTGTTACTTGTGCAATTCCTTCTCTATCTCTTATTATTAGAAAGGCTATATTACCTAAATTTCTTAGGTCTTGTAACCATCCACAAATTGTGACTTCAGTTCCATTATCTAGGTTTTTTAACTGATTGATGTAATGAGTCCTCATTGTGCTGTTTAAAGTTATTTTAATTAATAATCTTTTTGATTAATCTTTTTAATGTTTATGTATTATCATAATCTATGAGAGCTATATTTCCTGGTAGGTTTCAACCTTTTCACAAGGGGCATTTGTTTGCAATAGAGAAGATATTGAATGAATGCGATTCAGTTATAATAGTAATCGAAAACGCTGATGAATCATATACATTTAAAAATCCTATGACTGCTGGTGAAAGATTTGAGGCTATTATTGAGACTTTTAAAAATTTGAGTGTCTCGTCATTAAATATAATTATAGCACCTATGGAAAACATACCTAACAATGCTAATTGGGTTAATTACCTGAAAAACATGCTTCCTAAATTTGATGTTTGCTATTCAAACAATGAATTGGTAAAAATGCTAATGGAAAATGGAGATATAGAAGTAAAAAGTATAGAATTTAAAAAAAGGGAGGATTATCAGGGCTCAGAGATCAGACAAAGGATTGCTAAGGGCTTACCTTGGAAGGATTTAGTACCAGAAAGCGTTTACAATTACATTATAGATAAAAGAATAGATTTGAGAATTAAAAATCTTTATGGGGTGGTGTGATGATATATGCATTTGTAGGTAAGGGTGGGGTAGGTAAAACATCAGTTTCATCCGCTTTTGCAATTGAATTAGCAAATTCTGGGTATAAAACTTGTTTGATATCAATGGATTTTATGCCAATGACTCATTATATTTTCAATAATGAAAAAATAGAAAAATTAAATATTATTGAATATACAGAAATGGATGCTCAGGAAGAATGGAAGAAAAAATATGGATATGAAGTCTACGATTTAGTATCAAGTTTCTTCTCTTTAGGACCTGAGATCATCGACCATATTGCAAAAGCACCCGGTATCGCAGATGAATTCATCCTTTCAAAATTGTTAGAAATGGAAAATAATTATGAAATGATAGTCTGGGATACAGCAGCATCATCATCTACTTTACATCTTCTTCTTACTGAGATGGAATTCTACGAGCACATTAACAGGGATATTAAATTCTATCTATCAATAAAGGATACTTTGAACAAAATAAGAAAAGGATCTGTTGAACCACTCGAGATACTTGAAAAATGGAAAGAACTTGCAAAAAACGTCTGGAATTTGATCAAAAATAAAACAATTTTCAACATTATTGAAACTGATGATGATCTCTCTTATATTCAGGGCAAGGAAATAGGTAAAGATCTCGAAAAAATGGATTTAAAAATATATCATTACATTCTTAACAGATCAAAGAATAAATACAAAGAGAGCATAATTATACCAGAATTGAACGGTAATTCAAAAGAAATCGTGGAGGAAATTCGCCCATTTTTAAGAAAACTTTTACCTAAAAGATAAAACCTAATCCCCCGGATTTTTATTAACAAGGTCTTCTATTTTCACATTTAATCCCGCTAAAATTTCTCTCACTTTCTTTGGAATTTCAGTAATTATTCTATCTCCGTTAGTTAATTCTGACTGAATTGTAAATTTTCAAGCTGGCTTTTTTCAGCAACACGAAATCAGTATT
>JBMFSK010000085.1:0-3142 GCA_049967595.1 Thermoplasmata archaeon | reverse complement strand
AAAGATATGTTTTATATAAGTTTAAACAATAAAATAGTTTCAGAAAAGAATTTTAAAATAGAATTATTTTCGAAAATATAATAAACAGAATAATGTTTCTGAAATAGTATATGAATCAAAGAAATTAAAAAAAAAGGAAAATTAAAAAATGAAAAATAAAGAATATAAAAAGGAGATCATATCAGAATATCATGTTCTTTTGAATTGATCAATTACTTCATTAATAATATTTTTTATTTTTGGCTCGGTATTTGTAACATAACAGTTTTTAGCAGCATATTTCGCATTTTTTCCACAGTGTTCTCTCTCTTCACCGTTTTTGTACAGCTGAACTATTTTGCTATAAAGTTCATCTATATTTCCGGGCTTAAATGTAAATCCATTTAGTTCCTCTGTTATAAGCTCCGAAACACCAGCCATTTTGCTCACAACAGCACATTTACCGTACAGCCATGATTCCACTACTGTGAGGCCAAAACCTTCCAATTTTGACGGAAGAATGAATAAATCTGCTCTAGAATAAGCTTTCCAGAGATCTTCATTCGAAAGATAACCTGTGAATATTACATTATTTCTTAATTTTAATTCATTTGTTAATCTTTCAAGGTATGATCTCCATTCATTGCCCTTGTTGGATTTCAGTCCATTACTGCTGCTCGTGAAACTCCCATTTCCAACAAGCATTAACTTTGCATTTTTGATTTTTTTACGGGCTTTAGAGAATGCTTTAATCAAAACATCCTGTGACTTTATGCTGTCCATCCTGGCGACATTGAGTATCAAAAAATCATCCTCTCTGATTTTGAATTTTTCCTCAAATTCTGTTATTTCATTACCAGATGGCTTCTTCCAATCCTCAGTGTTAATATGTGGATAAACCTGATAAACATATCCCTTAAATCCTACTCTGATTAGGCCCTCTAGGTCCCTTTTGGTACTAACAATTATTCCATCAAAACCTTCCATGCTTGAAACTATAAACTTTCTTATTTTTTCAGTAAAATTTTCAGGTATAAATGGAACATGCCATCTCAGCAATGCTGGTTTTATGGGCCCGATCATTGACCCCATCATAAGCTGCTGAAAATCATGGATATAATAAATATCAAAGTTTCCAGCATTCTCAAGGATCTTTTTAGTGAATATCCAGTTATGGTTCAAATATCCGAGATATGATTCTACGGAAAATTCTTCTGAACCTAAGGCATGAATATTGTTCCAAAGTATTTCTTTAAATTCAGTGTAATTTTTCAAGTATTTTGAGTATGGCTTTAAATTCATTATCTTGATGTACTTATCAATACTTATATAGTCTGGTGCATTTGGATTAAGGCTAAACCAGTATATTTTCTTTGCAAAATTGTCTTTAAGGAATTCCCTTATCAAAACCCTCTCCATATTAGAAACTCCACCTACTGTATACTGATAATCGCTGTTGCTCAATTCTCCCAGATTAACGCGCTTTATTTTGGAAAAATCCCTGTTGAACTTAATAACTGGTGTCTGGGTTACCAATCCAATTTTATATTTCATTTTAAATCAAATAACAAAAAACTCAATTTTATATAAATATTTTCATCGCATTCATACAGGTGATATTAATTTTTCAAGTATTCCTCAAGTTTCACAGTTGCTGAAATTATTCCCAGATGGCTTAAGGCCTGCGGATAATTCCCAAGGTACTTGTGAGATTTAAATTCTATTTCTTCCGGAAGCAGATTCAGGTTATTCATCAATTTTAAAATTTTTATTAGACCTTTCCTTGCTTTTTCCACATTATTTAACAGGAGTAAATTTTCGATGTACCAGAATGATGCAAGGAGAAAAGCATTGTCATCGCTTTTCAAATTATCGTATGAATCATACCTTTTGAATAAAAAATCCTCTATCATTAATCTTTCTTCTATTTCTTTTAATGTCTTCAGATAAATTTGATCCTCAACGGAGCAGAAACCTAGCAATGGAAGGCGCATTAGTGCTACATCCACATAATCTGAACCATAGGACTGTATGAAATATTTGCCTTTAAATACACCATTTTTGTATATTGATTCTTCAATTTTTTTCATAACCTCCACAAGTGAGTTGAAATAATCATTTTCATCTAGGCCATACATTTTCCCCATTTCCACCATATCTTTTATTGCCCTCCATGCAAGCACCTTTGAATATACATAATGCCTAGGCTCTGTCCTGAACTCCCATATAGAATTATCAGGCTTTTCCCATTTGCTTAAAATCATGTGAACGATATTCTTCATTTTTTCCCAGATATGTAGGTTTATCGTTCCCCCGTTGAACACAAGCTCGTAAATAGCATGGATCAGGGAACCGTACTGGTCAAGCTGGAATTGTGTAGAAGCATCATTTCCTATCCTTACAGGCCTCGATTTCTTGTATCCTTCCCAATCGAGTTCTATTTCCCGGATGTCCTTTTTTCCGCTTATTGAATATATTGAATTAAGGCCGCCATCCCTTTCTATCCTGTCTATTATCTTTACGAGGAAATTGGTGGCCTCGTCAAGGTATCCGAGCCTTGAAAATATATCTATGACATAAGCTGTGTCCCTTATCCATGTGAACCTGTAATCCCAGTTTCTATCACCTCCTATGGATTCAGGAAGTGATGTTGTTGGTGAGGCAACCATAAAACTGTTCGGTTCAAAAAACAATCCCTTTAAGGTGATTAGAGATCTGTTAATGATTTCGTAATATTTACCGTTGTATTTTGACTTTGATATCCACTTTTTCCAGTAGTTCCTCGCCTCAGCCAGCCTGTCTTCTGACCTGAAATTGCTTACTGAATAGATTTTCTCTAAACCATAGGATATTACGATCCAGAAACTTTCACCTTCTTTCATTTCTTTAGTGCCATAAAGGACATTTCTTTCGCTTCTCAGTTCTATGTCCGTTGAAAGTGTTATGTTTCTTCCATTCTGCTTCATCAAATAACCAGATCCTTTTTTTTCTGCAATTGACATTTTTTTAGATCTATCAAAAGCAGAAAATTCAATATTTAGATTAAAATCTGCATAGGATTGAATGAATCTATGTATTTCTGAAAAGTACATTGTCGGAAATTGCGATGTAGGCATAAAATCAAGAATCCTTAATAATTTTTCATTCTTTCTGTAAAAAAAAG
>JBMFSK010000084.1:0-3145 GCA_049967595.1 Thermoplasmata archaeon | reverse complement strand
GAAAAATTTATCAGTTCTCCATTAATTTCAATAGGATCTGATCAAAATGGTATAAAACCTGGCTTTGGTCCACTGGGAGGATTAACACATCCCAGAGCATATGGGACATTTCCAAGGGTAATTTCAAGGTATTGGAGAGAAAAAAATTTAATATCCTTATCCGAAGCAATAAGAAAAATGACTGGTTTACCAGCAGCTAAATTAAGATTATCAAAAAGAGGTTTGATTAGGGAAGGATATTATGCGGATTTAGTAATTTTTGATCCTGAAAAAATTTTAGATTTAGCAACCTTTAATGAGCCAACCAAATTCCCAATTGGAATAGATTATGTTATTGTAAATGGAATTGTAGTAGCAGAAAAAAGTAAACATAAAAATAGCAAACCTGGGAAAATACTAAAAAGAAAAAGGAATGATTAAAATGGTAAAAATAGAAATATATAATTTAAATTTACCTTTAAAAATTCCGTTTGAAACGAGTTTTGGTGTACAAAACACTAGGAATGTTCTTCTTTTTAGATACATTGGAGAAATAGATGCATGGGGAGAAAGTGTTACAGATTCATATCCGGGCTATAGCTATGAGGATAATGGTACTGCATTATATATATTCCAAAATTATCTATTAGATATACTAAAAGAGACAGATGATCCATTGGAATTAAATGAAAAAACTAAAAAGATTAAAGGACATAACATGGCAAAATCTGCAATAGAAACTATGCTTTGGGATCTGAAAGCTAAAAGAGAAAAAAAGAGCCTTAAAGATATTGTTAGAGGAAAAAAAGATCGAATAGAATCGGGGATAAGTATAGGTATATTACCAATGGAAAAACTTATTTCTATGATAAAGAATTCTCTTGAAAAAGGTTATAGGAGAATAAAATTGAAAGTAAAACCAGGTTGGGATGTTGATGTTATAAAAAAGGTAAGAGAAGAATTTGGTGATATTCCATTGACTGTAGATGCAAACCAAGCCTTTGAAAAAAATGTTGAAAAGGTAAAATTGCTTGACAAATATGAGCTTATGATGATAGAACAGCCATTGAATGAAAGAAATTTTTTAGGGCACTCTAAACTTCAGAAAGAGATGAGTACACCAATATGCCTTGATGAGAGCATACATTCTGTCGATGATGCGGAAAGAATGCTTGAAATGGATGCAGGAAGAATAATAAACCTAAAGATAGGTAGGGTAGGTGGACTTTCGGAATCCCTGAAGATAATCGATTTTTCTAGAAAAAATAACATACCTATATGGTGCGGTGGCATGCTTGAGACAGGTGTTGGAAGAGCATTGAATGTGATAGTACAATCGAGGGAAGAGTTCAGGCTTCCTGGGGATACAAGTCCAAGTGACAGGTATTTTGAAAAGGATGTAATAAAAAGGCCGATTGAGATGGAGAAAGGCACTATTTATGTACCATCGGGCACAGGCATTGGGGTTGAACCTGATCTTGAATTTATTGAAAAATTAAGCTTAAAGAAGTATACATTTGAGATAAGGTGAGTTTTAATGGATGACCTTGCTGCACTTGCTCTTGAACTTATAAAGGAGAGGAGTGAAAATCCTCCCGGTGATGAATCAGGTGTTGCGGATGTTATAAAATCTAGGCTGAAAAGGTACATGGATTTAAAGGAAATAACTAAGGTAGAAAATAGGGTAAATCTCATTTTTGGCAATGGAAGTTTAATGGTGTTCAATGGCCATATGGATACTGTTCCTGTAGGCAGAAATTGGACACACAACCCCTATGGTGAAATTTCCGGTAACATTATCTACGGCAGAGGATCCTCAGATATGAAAGGCGCACTTGCCAGCCTCATTGTTGCCATAGAAGAAATTGTAGATAAAGGTAAAAGGGATTTGCTTAAAAGATTCAAGTTTGCATTTGTTGCGGACGAAGAACAGGGTGGGGAATTAGGGACAAAAAGTATCCTCGGTGAACTTAAAGCGAGGTATGGTTTAGTGATGGAGGGATCAGTTTTCAATGGCAGAATTTGTTACAGACCAGGGATAAGGGGGACGCTTTGGTTGAGGATAATTTCTAGGGGAAAAAGTGCCCACGGAAGCGATCCTGATTTGGGTGAAAATGCCGTGATGAACCTTGCAGATTTACTTATTAAATTAAAATCTATTAAAATTGATTTTAGGAAGCATCCATATCTGCCTGATCCAACCATGGCAGTAGGCACAACCTTCCATGGTGGTGAGAAGGTGAATGTTATTCCGGACTATGCGGAGGCAACACTTGACATAAGGACAATACCATCTATGGATATTGATGATCTAATGAAAAGAATAAAAAATGAAATAAAATTGACAGGAAAGAATATAGATGTGGAAATAATACACCAAGTACATCCAGTGGAGATCCCTCTCGATTCTAATGTTGTTGTTATGGTGAAGAAAGCTGTTTACGATGTAACGGGTAAATTTCCAGAGCCGGTGGGAGGTAAGGGGTCGAATGATGCAAACTATATGATTTCCTATAATATTGAGACTATTGTCTTTGGACCTGGTGATTTTACACTTGATAATGCCCATGGATCTGATGAACACATCTCTCTGGAAAGGCTCATTACATTCAAAAACATCTACAGGAGGATTATTGAAAATGCCAAGGATTGAAGTTGGAAAGGATATAAAGTTAATAAAACAACATGATGAGATCATCAATTATTCAAGAAAAATAAACTCGGGTCCGGTGGAATAATGCTTGAAACTATTATTGATAGAGCATTGTATTCTATAGATTTGTCTGAAGAGGAGTTTCAATTTGTTGGACATAGAATCTTTAATAATGAATATTTTGAAAAAGATTTAAAAAAAGAGATTTTTCTAATAAATAATAGGACTATTAATGTCACTTCTGAATTTAGTTTTGAAATAAAACTATACATTGATTTCATAGAAAAATTAAGTTCAGAAAACTATATATCTAATTTATTTAATTTGAGGAAGGTGATTATTAAATGGATATTTTGCAAAAAATAAAAAATTATGATGATAAAATTATAAAACTGAGAAGGGTTCTTCACCAGCACCCGGAAATAGCACACAAGGAATATGAAACTCAAAAAATTCTTTTGGAATACTTGGAGCCATTAGGATTAGAAATAAAAAAGATTGCAGGTACAGGAA
>JBMFSK010000083.1:0-3333 GCA_049967595.1 Thermoplasmata archaeon | reverse complement strand
TGTAGCCCATATCTGACCACAAGCTTTTTATGGTCAAATAATTCGGGACTATACATAGACAAAAAAAATCAGAAATATTTTTATATACAAAACTCATAAAGGAATTAAGGCGATGGCGCTCGCCTTAATTCCAGTTTCTGGTGATAGCGCCTACCGGATTTAAGAGGTTGATTTAAATGGTAAAAGATTATGTGGATTCAAACATAGATAATTTATCTGATACTTTGATAATATGCCGAATAAAAAATTGTTTAATTGAAAGAATAAAATCTATTGATGATGAAATAAATAAACTTGAATTAGAAATAAGTGAAAAAAATTCTGCATTAAATTATTATCAAGATTTAAAAAAGAAGATTGAGTTAGACCAGAAAAAAATGTGGAAATATTTGGGTGAATTGGAGAATGAGCTTAATGTCCTCAAATGATTTTATTAAAAAGGTTATGGAAGAACTCAGTATTGACTATACTGGAATCTATTCTTGCCCCTGTATGAATGAAAAAAACTCAATCGAGGAATTAAAAGAAATATTTGAAAATTATCAGAAAAAAAAGGAAAAATTATGGAATTTGAGGATGGTAAATTTTGAGATTGAAGGAAAGATCGCAGGGTTAAAATTTGAGATCTTTCAAATATTAAAAGAGAATCAAGTATTAGCATTTAATCTTTCTGGAACCATGTCACAATATTTAAATTTGAATAAAATAAAAAATTCCAAGGAAGTAAGGAAAGATCCAGAAATTATTGAACTCATCGAAAAATATACGGTCTTGAGTGAATTCAATTATGATTGAAAGATTTAAAAAGTTAAGTTCAAATTTTAAGCTAATTATCCTGATAGGTATTGTTAGTTTTTTTGCTGACATGACTTATGAAAGTGCAAGAAGTATAATCCCCTAATATTTCACCTATATTTTAGGGGGTTCTGTATTTGCTTTAGGTATAGTAATCGGCCTTGGTGATTTTTTAGGCTATTCTTTTAGATCAATTTCTGGAAAGATCTCGGACAAAACAAAAAATTATTGGGGAATCACATTTCTAGGATATATAATCAACCTTTTTGCAGTCCCACTACTTGCATTAGCTAATAATTATATAATTGTATCAATTTTAATTATTATGGAAAGAATGGGGCGTGCTACAAGAATACCTCCTCGAGATTATATTATTTCAACACTTGGGTCTGAAAATAGGATTGGTATTTCATTTGCAATACATAATTTACTCGATCAGGCAGGGGCCGTAATGGGCCCATTAATTATCTCTTTATTATTATTCCGTAACTATAGTTATCGGATTGCATTTCTATTTCTTGGTATTCCAGCCATAATGAGTATTTTATTCCTATATATTTCATATAAATATTCAAAAAACGAAAAAAAATTTGAAAAACGCAAAAATATAGAGAGAAAAATTCAAAAAAAACATCTAATATATTATTTTGTTGGTATAGGAATAAGTGCTGCCGGTATTTTCCATGTTTCTTTTATATTATATATGGCACAGAGATTTTTAGCACCATATGAGGTATCATTAATATTCACATTAGCGATGATAGGTGAAGGGTTATTCAGTTTTATTTTTGGCATTGCCTATGATAAAATTGGAAAGGGGATTATAGTAATTGGACCAATGATTGCAGTAATAATCATTTTCTTAGTAAATTTACATTATATTTTGATTTTTATGGTTCTAGGTCTTTTATTTGGCGCATTTACTGGAATAAATGATACAGTAACGAAATCAATAGTAGCACAACACGTAGAGGAAGAAAACAGAGGATCAGCATTTGGATTACTAAATACATCATATGGTTTTGGATTATTAGTTTCCGGTGTTTTTGTTGGATATTTTTTAAATCAAATATATATAATCATGCAATATATTATTATAGCCCAATTAATATCTATTATTATATTACTGAAATTTTTAAGAATGATGAAACATTAAGAGAAAAAAACCTAATTCTCCGTATTTTTAATAACAAGGTCATCTATTTTCACATTTAATCCTGCCAGAATTTCTCTTACTTTCTTTGGAATTTCTGTGATTATTTTTTCTCCATTGGTTAATTCTATAATCCTTATTTTTGATAATTCCATGAATACGTCTTTGATTGAATATTTCTCAACTAGCCTGGATTTCCTCATCTCTTTCATCATATTCAATTCTAAATTTAATGTAAAGAAGAGCATCGCTATATACCCTGATAATCCATACCTGTCATGGATTCTTAATGGAAGACCTTCCAGATCATCCTTCATTATCCTGAATGATTTTTCTATCCTGTCCCTGGATCTGTAGAGATCCAGGACTGTTAACCAGTCCATTTCTGTGTTCTGAGCAGGATCATTTTTCCTTTCCTGTTTAGATATTGTGGTATTGCATTCCTCCTTCTTTTTATTTCTCTTATTTTTCCATCTTCAACAATATCTCCGAATGATTAAAATTTATTATTGGATATACTTTATATATACTATGAAAAAAGTACTCATTGTTCATGAAAACCATCTTGAGATCTATAATATCAGCGGATATTTTACAAGAACTGTAACAAAATTTGGAAATAGTGCTAAGATAGATTGCCCTAAAGAATACCTTGGAAGAAAGGTAATTGTGGTTGTCCTATGAGTTTGGTTGGGCGGTACATCCTTTCACTTCATACTCTTGAAAAATTTATAAATGATTCATTACCTTTGATGAATCATTCAGACTATTTGAGTGGATTTTACTATAACAAATATTTACTGAAAGCAGCATGTATGAATACTTACGTTGAAACTGTAAGTAACAGGGCTGATTCATTGCATCTGGCAATAGAAAGGACAGGGATCAAGGATATAATGGATTCAATGTTCTCAAGGATAATGGTAATAACAAGGCCATTTAACTTCTCAGATAAAAAGATAATGCTGGCATTTGATTACACTTACTAGGATTTTTATGGAAAATCTAGCAATCCCTGGATAAGGGGATGGACAGGAGAGAATGGAATAAATGGTAAATTCTATTTTCTTACGGTGAGCATGGTCAACGATGATTTCAGATTGCCTTTGATATCCATACCATCAACGGTATTAGAGAAAATGTCAATAGAAATAACATCTTTATTGGAAGTTCTTAAGAGAAATTTCAATAACATAGATCTTATTTTATTCGACAGGTGGTTCTATACAAAAGAGTTGATGCTTTCACTGAACAGTATAGTGAACTATCTCATATATTTGTAAGGAAGAATTCAGAAATAAGAAGAGAGCTGGAATCGATGGAGATGGGTGTATAGTGATTAAAATGTTAAGGGTAGAGGAAATTTTAAATTTTTATTTTTAGTT
>JBMFSK010000082.1:0-3402 GCA_049967595.1 Thermoplasmata archaeon | reverse complement strand
GATGGAGACCAGCAACGAGCTCCTAAGCTTTGGCGAGGAGTAGCTGACATATAAACCGAGAACTGAAAACTCAATTATTTCAGACTAATTTTTTATGTTCACAGGAATTTATTAAACTAGAAAAAGGGTTTCTGAATATTTTAGCTATTTCTAGATTTTATTCTTCTCATTGATAACTCTTTGTCCTCTTTTTCATATTCGTCGTATCCAATTACCTCATAAAATTTGTCCCTTGTCATGAGTTTGTCCAAAAAATTCCTCTGTGTCTCATTTTTATAAAGATCTAAGTAAATGTTTTCCATTGTTAACAAAGATGCTCTAAAGACCGTCAAAGGAAAAATGATTATCTTGTATCCCATATCTGCAAGTTCCTTTCCGCTTAGAAGCGGGCTTTTTCCAAATTCGGTCATATTTGCAAGCAATGGTGATACTTGCCTTGAATATTCAACGAATTCTTCCCTTGTTTGCAAAGCTTCCGGAAATATCATATCTGCACCAGCCTCAATGTACATCTTTCCTCTTCTCACAGCCCCATCAAATCCTTCAATAGCTCGTGCATCAGTACGTGCAATTATCATGAAATCAGGATCCTTTCTGGCTTCTACTGCAGCATATATCTTTTTTACCATCTCATCTTCAGAAATTAGCCTTTTACCTGGGAGATGCCCACATTTCTTAGGTAATTCCTGATCCTCTATATGAACAGCCGCGGCGCCAGCAGACTCCATTGCCCTTATTGTTCTAATCACGTTTATGGTTTCACCGAATCCAGTATCTATATCAACTATGATGGGAACTTTTGATATTGATACTATTTTTTTTAGGTCTGAAATTACTTCATCCATTGTAGTAACTGAAAGATCTGGAAGACCCATTGAACCGGCCACTCCTGAACCAGAAAGGTATCCCGCCTTAAATCCAGATCTCTCTGCAATTATTGCTGAAATACCGTTGAACACACCTGGCGCTATTACATACCCCTTAGATAATGCATCTCTTAATCCTTTTGGGCCCAAATTAACATTATCTCTTAGCCTTGACATCATTAACCACACCTAAAAATTCTTGAATAGATAATTTATCAAGCTTCTTTCCTGCATTTAAAATATCCCTTGCCTGATCCTCGTCATTCATTATTTTTATGCCTTTCTTTAATAGATCATCCCATTCATATGGAGCTCTGAAATGTCCTTTTGGAACAAGCACCTCTTCCATATATTTGCCCTTGTCTGTAATAACGGATATCTTTACAGGCAGATACTCTGGATACAATTTATCATATTCTGGATTTATGTTAACCTTCATTTTGTCAATAAGACCTAAAATCTTTTTATCCTCTAACTTATCCCTTGAGTATGATAACAAATCTGGTTCGCCGTACAATAAAGTGTAAGCAATAATGTAAGGCATACTGTGATCAGCAGTCTCTTTTGTCTTAGGTCTAAGTTTTTCTGGATCCTTTACAATTATCTTGTATGCAACACTGAATGTGCTTACATCTATGCTCTCGATCTTGGTTCCTTTTATTTTATTGTGTATTTTCAATGCTGCATCAACAGCACTCATTGCGTGGTATTCAACAGGATGGTTTTTTATCATTGTCCTAAGCACTCTGTTCTCCTTAAAATCCAAATCAAATTCACCCGATACCTGTTTAAAGAAACCCATTTCCCCTTCAAATATGGGGCTCGGCCCTGTAAAACCATTTTCCGCGAGCATTGTACCAAAAACGCTATTTCTTGATGCATTTGCTGCTGTACAGCCTTTCCACATACTTAATTCGCCAGCTCTCGTTTGTCTCAGACTTATGTTATTATTTATGGATAAATTCAATGCATTCACAAATTTTTTATTATCCAGCTGATTAAGAGTTGCCAAACCTGCAGCAGATGATATTGAAATATATGTTACATGATCCCATCCTCTATCTCTTATGGAAACTACATCTGAAAGTGCACCCACAACTTGATATGCAACGTTAATTGCCTTTATTGCAATTTCTCCGTCCATTTCCTTTGCATAAGCATATGCTAAAATAGGTGGAATATTGTCCGAAGGATGAAGAGCCTCTTTACTCAAATAAGTGTCGTTATAATCAAGATATCTTGTCATGCACCCGTTCAAAAAGGTAACTACATCTATAGACCCTTTTTTGTTGTAGAAGTAAACGACGGAATTGAGTTTTCCTTTACTAGGAAGCAATGTGTTTATCGATATTTTAACAGGTTCTGCTTTTCTTGCACCATAGGAAACAAATATAGAATCAACTATCCTTTTTTTTATTTCATCTGTGGTTCTCTGGTCTAGTTTTTCCTCCAACGATTTTGCCGCAAATTCATATATCTTATCAGCTAGTGTCATAATATCACCTTTTTTTTGGATTGTTTTTCTAGCGTTAAATATTCACTAACATATTCTAGCATTCTTTACCCTGTGACTATCATTAAATTAAACGTTTATCATCATGATTCAATCTTTATCTATCACGAAGCATTAAGATTAATCGGCTACCTTTGACCTGATTTTATATTTTCTAAACGGATCAAAGATGACAATTTTCAATTCAAAGATTTTGTTTTATTACGGTGATTTAAGCAAGTATATTTATGGCAAGCGGATATAAGTATATTTCTATTTTTGAATTTTAAAGTCATATCAAAGAAAATTTGGTATATACTTTTATAAAATTTTCAGATTTGAAGTAAAAGTATTTTGAATTATATCATCTAATTTTACCTTTTTTTCAAGAAAAATATTTATAAAATCAGCTATTAACCTTAGAAAAGGTGATCAGATGGAAGTCGAATTTTGCATTTCATGTGGCAAAGGACTTGTTGAAGAAGGATCTGTAATATTCAAATGCCCAAACTGTGGAGAGTACACTATTGGAAGATGCAGGAATTGTAGGGAAATGGGTGTAAAATACAAATGCCCTAAGTGTGGCTTTGAAGGCCCATAGGTGATATAAATGGGCGAAGTTGGCATTATCTATAAAATTCTGCCTAAGGATTTGGAAATAGATGTTAATGACTTAAGCAAAAGAATTGAAGAGAATATAAAAAATATATGTAACGTTAAAGGTGTGCAGATCAAACCTATTGCATTTGGATTGCAAGCCATTTTAATGTTTGTTTCCATAAAGGATGAAGGTAATATATCTGAAATTGTCGAGCATAAAATTAGGGAAGTAGAAGGTGTAGGAGAGATAGATATAGAAGAAATGAGCCTTCTTTGAATGGAAAAACGTACATTAAAATATTTTCTAAAGTTCATTATTCTGAGCATTGTTTTTGCTCAGGTGTATTTTTAATTTTTAAACAAAGAGAAAAAGTTTATCATTTTTTAATTACCTAAGTTTTTCTTAAATTTTATTCATTATGTTTTAAGAATTGTATAGGATTG
>JBMFSK010000081.1:0-3427 GCA_049967595.1 Thermoplasmata archaeon | reverse complement strand
TATATGGGGAATTTTAAACTGCCGAAAATGGGGAAAATTTAACTGCCATTTACAATATGAATAAAAAGAAACAGAGGAAATGGGAGAGAGAACACAGCAACAGTCTATGGCACATGGACTGGTTTGAGTTTAATGAGAAAAATTACATTGTAATAGAAGATGATGCATCAAGGTTTATAATTCATTTTGAGGGGTATGAATATGCGACAGCAGAAAATTCAATAGATGTGCTAAAGAAAGGAATAGAGAAGTATGGGAGGCCAAGGGAAGTAATGACGGATCACGGAACACAGTTTACTTCACTGCCAAGGGACGGAAAGGCATCAGAACCAAATGAATTCCAGAGATATCTGGAATAAAATGGAATAATGCACATAAAGGCAAGAGTAAAGCATCCACAATCAAATGGCAAGCTGGAAAGACTGATTTCCACATTAAAGGATCTGAGGAAATATTTCAATACATGGGAAGAAGTGGTGGATTATTACAATAATAGGAGGATGCATATGAGTTTATATGAAGATAGAATAATAACACCAGCAATGGCATACGAAATGAAAAAATTAAAAGAAGTGGAGGTTAAAGAATGAGAAATAGGAGGTATAAAAAAGAAATAATTTCAGGATATCACAGAAAAATTTTTTAATATATTGAAAAAGTTTTTTAACAGTGAATAATCACCATATCCAATGATAATTATTAGATACGACGAAATCGGTTTGAAGGGAAAGAATAGAATATTTTTCGAGAAAATGTTAATGAAAAATATTGAAAATCAATTAAAAAAAATAGGTTATGAGAGCAAAGTTTATCGCATTAGGGGTAGAATAGTTATTGAATCTGATGCACCAATAGAAATTTATAAAAAAATTTTTGGCATAAGGTCATTTTCACCAGCATATCAATCAAGCCTTGATATAAATGATATTTACAATTTGATTAAATCTCTGATCTCTAATAAAAAATTTGAAACTTTTAGAATATCTGCACAGAGATTATGGAAAAATTATGAATACACCTCTGTACAGATAAACGAAATTCTGGGAGAATATATAATTATGGATTTTAATAAAAAAGTAAAACTAGAAAATCCTGATTTAAACATAGGTGTAGAAATAATGAATGATCGATCTTTCATATTCACTGAAAAGTACTTCGGCCCGGGAGGATTGCCATATGGCATAGAAGGAAAAGTATTGATGCTCATAAGCGGAGGTATAGATTCCCCTGTCGCTGCTTATCTCTTGATGAAAAGAGGTGCTGATCTGACCTTCCTTCATTACAAAACAAACGATGAAATTCTTAAAAAAGTTAAAAATCTTGTTAATATTCTTAACTCATTTTCACCAAAAAATCTTGATCTTATTGTTGAAGATCACAGAAAGCTTCTGGAAAATATTATTCCAAATTTAGAAATTATTCATGAAAGAAAATGGACATGCGTTTTCTGCAGGTATTCCATGCTTAAAAGGGCGGAAGAAATAGCAAGAGAAATTGGTGCACTTGCCATTGGCACGGGAGAATCTCTTGGCCAGGTTGCTTCACAAACGCTAAACAATATTTCAGTTGAAAATTTGGCTACTGAGATTCCTGTTTTAAGACCTTTAGTAGGCTTGGATAAAATAGAAATAGAAGGTATTGCCAGAAAGATTGGCACTTTTGATGAATCAATTTCTGTAAAGGGTTGTGGATGTCCTTTCCTGCCAGTTCATCCAATAACAAATGCGTCATTAGAAAAATTCCTGAAAATAAAGGATGCTGTTTTTAAAGAAAACAATAACATAAAAAATTTTGATTATGAAAGAAGCAGGTGTTAGAATGGATGGAATAGCTCTGGTGAGTGGCGGGAAGGATAGCATTTATGCAATGTACATTGCTATGCAGCATGGTATAGAAATAAAAAGAATTGTAAATATCATTCCAGAAGAATTTTCATTCATGTACCATTTTCCCAATGTTCACGTGGTAAAACTGATTTCAGAAGCAATTGGAATAGAAATAGATCAATACAGAATCTCAGACAATCCTGATGAATTAAAGGATATTTTATCGAATTATGAAGAAAAAGTAATAGTTTCCGGAGCAATTGAATCAGATTATCAGAAAACTAGGCTTGAGAGGATAAGCACAGAATTGAATAAGATTCATTATTCACCATTATGGAGAAAGGATCCTTTTCTTCTCCTGAATGAATTGATAATTGCAAACTTTAGAACCATTTTTGTAAGCATTTCAGCTGAAGGCCTAGATGAAAGATTTCTAGGAAGAGAGATCAATATTGATATGATAAAAACATTAAGATCACTTAATGAAAAATATAAAATTCATCCATCTGGAGAGGGCGGGGAATATGAAACTTTGGTCCTCGATTGCCCTATTTTTAGAAAAAAGATAAAAATTTTAAAAAGTGAAATTATCCTGAGAGGAAATTATGGCATCTTTGATATCAAGGAAGCGATACTGGATGAAAAAAATAAATAATCCTTTTCCATTGGTGTTTCAGGCGGGTGTAGTGTAGTGGTCAGCACAGGGGCTTCCCAAGCCTCTAACCCGAGTTCGAATCCCGGCACCCGCACTATTATTGTTAAATTTTTTCAATAGCTTTGATAAGAAAATTAATTAAGGCCAGATTTCATTATAATTCCTATGATCCTAGGTTTTTATGGCCCGTCAAACTCAGGCAAAACGGAAACGATTACAAAAATAGTTGAGCATTTTTCAAAGCTTGGAAAAAAAATTGCCACAATAAAACACATTCCAGGCAATTTTACCATGGACCAAGAGGGTAAGGATACGTGGAAAATGGGGAATGCTGGATCCCTGCTCACAATAGCTGCATCAGATAATGAAACAGCACTCATTTTAAAGAATGGCTTAGATCTCAAAAAAATACTTCAAATAATAAATGCCTTGGATGATTTTGATTTAATATTAATAGAGGGTTTTAAATCCGTGCCGTGGATAAAAAAAATCAAGTTTGGCAAAGGTGAAATGAAGGAAAACACGGTAATGGAATATAATGGAAACTTAGAAGAGCTTATATTATTCATTGAAAAGGAGCTTGAAATAGATGGAATAATAAAAAAATTACCAAACTTTAATTGTGGTGAATGCGGTTTCAAAACTTGCAGGGAAATGGCAGAAAAAATAATTTCCAAAGAAAAAGACTTTGAAGATTGCAGGTATTACAATCCAGATGTAATGATGAACATATCCGTTAATGATAGGGAAATATACCTATCCCCATTTGTTCAAAATATTGTAAAAAACACCATTACAGGAATGCTTTCTTCATTAAAAGGTGTGGGTAAAATAAACAACCTAAAGATTACAATGAAATTCTGACATGAAATGGCAAGTAAAGTGCCTGTGACCAGATTATTTTCGTAGGAGGTGATCCATCCGCAGGTTCCCCTACGGATACCTT
>JBMFSK010000080.1:0-3435 GCA_049967595.1 Thermoplasmata archaeon | reverse complement strand
GAGGTTGGATATTCTTCTTATATTATAGGTATTTTGCTTTCTGTTCCAACATTGGTTGGAGCATTGTTGATGATTCCCCTTGGATCATTGTCCGATAGATACGGTAGAAAAAAATTTATTTTACTAGCAAGATCTTTTTCAATCTTTTCTACTTTAATATTTATAATGACATATTCTTTTCTCTATATTTTATTGGCAAGCATAATGCAGGGTTTGGCATTTGCAAATGCATCTTCGAGCTATCAGGCCCTCATGGCTGAAAAAACCGATAAAAATAATAGAAATTTTGTATTTTCCTTTAACAGCTTTTCCTCAGGCCTGTCCCAGGCAGGAGGCATGCTTTTTGGTTCTGTTCCCTATTATTTTACGGAATATTTTGGCCTGAGCGTGTTCAATTCATATAGGATTTTGTTTTTTACTTCATTTATTTTATATTTAGTATCTACCCTGATGATAATAAAAATAAAGGAAAACTACGTTTTTAATAAGGATATTGAAAAGATAGATAAGAGGGAATTTTCTGTTGTCTGGAAATTTTCAATTTTGGGCCTCATTGGTCTCGGTGCTGGGGTAATCATTAGACTTTTCCCATATTGGTTTTACGTGAAATATGGTGTAAATGTAAACGTGCTTGGACCTATATATGCAATATCCCAGATTGTTACCTCTATAGCTTCACTGTATTCAGCAAACATAGCATCAATGATAGGCGAGGTAAAAACAATATTTTTAACACAAATTACATCAATTCTAATTCTTGTATTGATACCTTCAATGCCGATATATCCTTTGGCTGCAATTTTATTTATCATGAGAAATGCATTGATGAACATGGGAGGGCCTATACAGACTTCGATGATCATGTCCCTTATACCTGAAAAAAATAGGGCCTTGGGATCAGCCATAATACAATTCTTCGATGCAATACCAAGGTCTATAGGTCCTGCACTTGGTGGGTATTTAATGGAAATGAAAATGATAGATATGCCTTTTTACATCACGGCTTCATTGTATACTGCATCCACAATCGGTTTTTACCTTATATTCAGAAATGTAAAAATAGTAAAATAGTTTATTTTATCAATTTTTTCATGAATAGTTCTTGATCTTCCCTTTCGTAATCATCGTATCCTATATAATCGTAAAACCTTTTTCTTGTCATTAACCTGTTTAGGAAATTCCTCTGCGTTTCCTCTTTGTACAATTGTGTATATATCTCTTCAATAGCCAGAAGATGTGCCCTGAAAGCAGTCAAAGGAAATATAATTATACTGTAACCCATTTCTCCTAGCTCCCTTGCTGATAGTAGAGGACTCTTTCCAAACTCTGTCATGTTTGCCAATAAAGGTTTTACATATTTTGCATATTCCCTGAACTCGTTTTCGTTTTCCAATGCCTCCGGGAAAATCATGTCTGCACCAGCTTCCAAATACATTTTTCCTCTTTGTACTGCACCTTCAAATCCCTCTACTGCCCTGGAATCGGTTCTTGCAATTATTAAGAAATCGTCATTTTTTCTTGCCTCAACTGCCGCCATTATCTTTTTCTGCATGTCTTCAGCAGGTATTACCTTTTTACCTGGCAAATGGCCACATTTCTTTGGCAATTCCTGGTCCTCAATATGAATTCCAGAGGCGCCTGCAGATTCCAAAATTCTTACAGTTCTTACAACGTTTAAAGTTTCTCCGAAGCCCGTATCAACATCAACAATTACTGGTATTTTTGTTATTGAAACGATTTTTCTGACTTCTTCTGCCACCTCTGTCAGTGTTGTTAATGATAAATCTGGCAGACCCATCATTCCGGCTATGCCAGAACCTGAAATGTATCCTGCTTTAAATCCTATCCTTTCAGCTATAATCGCTGAAATTCCGCTAAATACCCCTGGTGCTATAACATATCCTTTTTT
This sequence comes from Thermoplasmata archaeon, assembly GCA_049967595.1. Classification (GTDB taxonomy): domain Archaea; phylum Thermoplasmatota; class Thermoplasmata; order Thermoplasmatales; family ARK-15; genus ARK-15. Next base: position 1,526 of record JBMFSK010000080.1, on the reverse strand, counting down.
CAGCTCTTCCCTTAAATATGATGGCCCTAGGTTAACGTTATCCCTAAGCCTTGACATTATTTACCACATCCACAAACTCCTTTATTGACATTCTATTTAGATCTTTTCCGGCTGAAATTATCTTGTTTACTTTTTCCTCATCTTTTAATAATTTCATGCCTTTAGATTTTAGGTCCTCCCAATCGTATGGATTCTTGAAATGTCCCTTCGGAACCATTACCTCCTCCACGTACTCATTTTTGTCTGTATATACCTTTATTCTTACCGGCAGATATTCAGGATACAGTTTATCGAATTCTTTATCAACATTTATTGTCATTTTGTCTATTAAAGATAGAATATTTTTATCATTCAGGAAATCATCCGAATATGATGTGGGAGTTGGTTCACCATATATCAGTGTGTATGCAATTATATATGGCATGCTGTGATCTGCAGTCTCCCTTGTCTTTGGCCTGTATTTTTCAGGATCTTTTGCAATTATTTTCCAGGCCACTGTAAACGTGTCAACATCTATTTTTTTGATTTGACTGACCGGGTTTTCCAGTTTTCCTCTTATTTTAAGTGCGGCATCAACTGCGCTCATGGCATGGTATTCTACTGGATGATTTTTAATCATTGTCTTTAGAACCCTGTTTTCACTGAAATCAAGGTCAAATTCACCGGAAACCTGTTTGAAGAAGCCCATTTCCCCTTCAAATATAGGACCTGGACCTGTGAAACCGTGGCTTGATAACATGAATGCAAATACGCTATTTCTTGAAGCATTTGCTGCCGTGCATCCTTTCCACATGCTTAGTTCTCCCGCCCTTGTCTGCCTGAGACTTATGTTGTTGTTTATTCCTAAGTTAAGCGTGTGTATGAATTTGTTTTTATCCAACCTCGTCAATGATGCAAGACCCGCTGCTGATGAGATCGATATATATGTGACATGGTCCCATCCCCTCTCCCTTATTGATACGGCATCAGATAATGCACCAACAACCTGATATGCAACAAATATACTTTTTATCAAATCCTTTCCTTCAAGATCTAGGCCCTCACCAACAGCAATCAATGGTGGTATATTATCTGATGGATGTAATGCCTCCTTTGAGAGATATGTATCATTGTAATCGAGATATCTTGTCATACATCCGTTGATGAATGTGGAAACGTCTGCAGAGGCCTTCTTATTATAAAAATATATCCTGGACTTTATTTTACCTGAACTTGGTAAAAGGGATTCCATTGCAATTTTTACTGGCTCAGCCTTCCTCGCTCCATAAGAAACAAAAATTGAATCGACAATTCTCTTTTTGATCTCTGTAATAGTTTTTTCATCCAAGTCTTTCTCCATTGATTGTATGCCATATTCATAAATCTTTTCCGCAAGGGTCATATAATCACCGAATTCAATATATTAATTGTGTATAAAAATAATTTGAATATTCATATGATATAATAAAATTAAATAGAAATTTCAATTTATTTTTTTGTATGAAAATTTCGAAGGAATATGGTGGATGGATAACAACATCCATGAG
>JBMFSK010000079.1:0-3451 GCA_049967595.1 Thermoplasmata archaeon | reverse complement strand
TTCGAACCGGTGACCTCCACCGTGTCAAGGTGACGTCATAACCAACTAGACCACAGGCCCTAACAGATTAATTACAATACTGTTTATTTATTTTTCTATAAAATTTTTTATTTTTTCGCTAACTTCTTTTTTCATATCTTCTGGCATTAGCAAATCTATTTGATTTAATATTCCATTTTCTTCTTTGTAAACATCTTGTAATAATAATTCAGAGATATCCTTTAGATAATCATGGCCATCATTTATATTTTCAAATTTGTATAATAAATTTTTAACTCCTTTGTGTTCTGCAAGTACCATTTTTAATGGCTCTGCATATGGTAGATATTTCTCCAAAATTTGTTTAAATGGTGGATAAAGTATTTCTTCTTTAATTTTAAAATGTATTGATAATAAAAAATAGATATGTTCAACAAATTCCTTTTTATTTAAATTATCGTTCAAAAATTTTTCACAAGTTTTAACAGTATTTATATGTTGATCTCTAATCAATTGTGTCGCAATGGATCCTTTAAATTTTAATTCATCTAAAAGGCCCATATATATTAAAATAAATTTCTTGAATATTAGTTTAATTAGTAAAGTTTTAATAATAAATATCATAAAAGAGCTTATGAGAGGTGTCAATGGAAAAATACTTGAAATCGATTTAACAGACAAGAGCATAAAAGAAATGAAAGTTCCAGAAGAAATTTATAAAAAATTCCTGGGAGGTTATGGATTGGGAGCTTGGTATTTAAATACATACCAGAAAGCAAAAGTTGACCCACTCGGTCCTGAAAATATACTAGGAATTATTTCTGGGATGCTTAATGCAACGAATTATCCTTTATCTGGTAGATTCATGGCTGTTTCTAAATCACCTTTAACTGGTTTATGGACAGATTCAAATTCAGGTGGGAAGTTCGGTCCTAAATTAATGCAATCAGGATATGATGGTATATTTATTAAAGGTATATCTGATACTCCTGTATATATTTTAATTCAAGAAAGAAGAACAGAAATTCTTGATGCATCAAACATTTGGGGTAAACTTACAAATGAAACCGAAGACATTCTAAAAGAAAAATATAAAAATTCTGAAATTCTTAGCATTGGACCTGCCGGTGAAAAATTATCTTTGATTTCATCTATAATCACCGATAAAGGTAGAGCTTTGGGAAGGTCAGGTTTAGGGGCTGTAATGGGGTCAAAAAAATTAAAAGCTATAGTAGCAATGGGAAGTAAAATACCTGAATTTTATGATAAAAATGAAGTGATTGAGATCATAAAAAAAATGTCAGATGCCTTTAAAAATGAAAGATTTCATTACTGGCACAAATATGGAACGGCTGGTTCTACTGAAGTATCAACTCTAAATGGAGATGCACCCATAAAAAATTGGAAAGGGATTGGAATTCTAGATTTTGAGGAAGAAAAAGCCAAAAAAATATCTGGAGACAATGTAATAAAAGATAATATAAAACCATATGCTTGTGCATCTTGTCCTGTAGCATGTGGTGCTATAATACGAAGAGTTACAAGATATGGCATCGTGGAAGGTCATAGATTGGAGTATGAAGGTGCTTCTCTTTTTGGATCTTCACTTTTAAATGATGATATGGATTCAATAGTGTATTCATTTGAGTTGTGTAATAGATATGGTTTAGATGTAATTTCAACTGCTGCGGCTATAGGTTTTGCAATGGAATGTTATGAAAACGGAATTTTAACAGAAAAAGATCTAGGTTATTCATTGAATTGGGGAAATCCTGATAGCATAGTAAAAACAGTTGAATTGATTGGGAAGTCTGAAGGTATAGGAAAAATACTGGCTAAAGGTGTAAAAATTGCATCGGAATTAATTGGAAAAGGTTCAGAAAAATTTGCTATGCATGTCCATGGTCAGGAATTACCAGCCCATGATCCTAGATATATGCCTAGTGTAGGGACTACTTATATCACCGATCCAACGCCTGGAAGGCATACGGCGGGCGGACTTGGATTTTTCGAGGATTCTGTACCCATTCCTTCTTTCAATATTGGAAAAAAATTTGAAAAAATTGAAAGATATAAATACATAGGAAAAGGCAAATATCAGGCTTTTATAAGCAATGCAGATCAGGTGCAGAATTCACTAGGATTTTGCAGATTCAGAAGAATTGTTCCTGAATATGCAACTATGCCTTACGTTGAAATGATTAAAGCCGCTACAGGTTTATCCTATACTTCTGAAGAATTGTATGAATGTGGTGAAAGGATTCAAAATTTACGTCAGCTATTTAACATTAGGGAAGGTTTTAATTTATCCGAGAACAAAATACCGGAAAGGGTTATTGGTATACCCCCATTGCAGGCAGGTCCATTAAAGGGTATTACTATAAATATTGATACCTTGAAAAATGAATATCTTGATGCAATGGATTGGGACAAGTCTACAGGAAAACCTTCAGAAAGGAAAATAAAAGAATTACGTCTAGAATCATTCTACAACACTTTCTTCTAAAACAATCGATGGTTCATATGTTGAAATTCTAATCCTGGCATTTAATGGAATAGTCATCTGATCAGAGCCATGACCAAAGGGCAGGCCGTACATAGTAGGTTTTTTCATTTTGCTAGTATAATAATATATAATTTCCTGCAATGATGGTATAGGGCCTGCATCTTCAGGAATTTGGGTGAAATCTCCAAAAACCAATCCCTTAACCCTGTAAAGAACTTTTGATAACCAAAGTTCTGCCATATATCGATCTATGTCTGAAATACTTGTAGCTGTATCCTCCAAAAATAAAATCCTTTCACTTGCCTTTAATGCATATTCCGTTCCAAAAAGGGAAGTAATGAGTGAGAAGTTAGTTCCTACACTAGTTCCTGTTGCTTTTCCTTCTACTACACTACCAACTATTCTGTTTATCTGAGTGGTCAATTCATTAGTTTCTCCACTTAATATCTCGATGAAATTTTTTAATATTTCAGGGGTAATAATTTCAAAGTCAACACCCGGCATTGGACCATGAAATGTTATTAAATCTGTTTTCTGGTTAATTGCAATGTGTAAAGCGGTAATATCGCTATAACCAACAAATATTTTTGGATTATCTTTTATTATATCAAAATCTACAAGAGATAAAATTCTCATAGAGCCATATCCACCCCTTGCACAGAATATTGCATCTACAGAGTCATCTTTGAAAGCAGAAACAAGCTCTTTTGCTCTATCTGCATCTGGTGCAGATAAATAACCAATCTGTTTAGTTTTCGTTATGTTTTCACCTAAAGTCACTTTGTAACCTAATTTTCTTAATTTTGTAACACCAATAGTTAACAACCTTAAATTAGGAGCACTGGCAGGTGCTATAATTTTAATATGTGCGTTCTTCTTTAATTTTTGTGCCTTCATAACCAATTACCTCATTTATATGTCAGCTACTCCTCGCCAAAGCTTAGGAGCTCGTTGCTGGTCTCCATC
>JBMFSK010000078.1:0-3479 GCA_049967595.1 Thermoplasmata archaeon | reverse complement strand
CACCTCCAATAAGCAACACGATAATACTGATTTCGTGTTGCTGAAAAAAGCCAGCAAAAGAAAATTTACAATTCAGTCAGAATTATATAAAATTCTGAAAAGATAACCTTAAGTTTTAATGGTATCCCGAATGAATGCTACCTATTTAAATGATAAGAGAAACTTTCTATTTTTCACTTTTTGTAAGCACTTTTTTAATGTTTTCAAACAGTTGCAGAGAACTTAATCTTCTTATATGTATAAATAGAAATCAGCATAAGAACAGCCATTATTGCTATCAAAATTAAAGAATTATAAATTTCAATTTGCCCTAATTGGTTCATATATGCATCCCTGATGCTGTTTACTACATAAGTAAGAGGATTGAACTGTGCCACTATTCTTAGTATACTCGGTGTAGAGGAATTAAGTGGGTAAAAAACAGAACTTGCAAAGGTAATGAAAAAGAAAAGTATATTTGATATCAAATTGAAAACCTGATTTGATTTCACTATTGCACCAAATATAAGCATAAGAGAACCGAACACAAATGTGCCAAGAGTAAGGAAGACCAATACAGTTATAAATCCAAGCAAAGTAATTTTTAAATAAATGAATGGAATAGCTACAATAGTCATCAATAAAGAACCAGAGAATGTTACTAAAAGCATTGATATAAGAATACCTAGGAGATAATCAAACCTGGTATACGGCATTGAAAATATTTGTTCAACCATTCCCACCCTTTTGTCAGCCCAGAGTATCCAGCCAGCCATGGATCCACCTAAAAGTATCTGATCTGCAACAATTCCAGGTGCCAGAAAGGAAACATAATTTATTTTTTCACCATTAAAATACATAAAGGGTATTATTGAGCCCATCATCAAGCCCATCAAAAGCAGATATCCTACAGGCATTAAAATTAGCATACTTATGTTGCTGATATCCAGGCTAGAAGTGAGAATTCTATAGGTCATTCTAAATATCTTGTTCATTTTTTTCTTCACCTACAATGTTTATGAACACATCCTCCAGATCCGTTTTCTTCACATTAAACCACAGGATTGAATATACATTATTTCTTATAAAATCTGTAAGAATCTCAAGTGCTAGGGAAAGATTCTCTGTTACAATTTTATATGGTTCACCAACAATTTCTGGCCTTATAATACGAGCATCGTTTATGTGGTTATTCAATTTTTCAGCAATAATTTCATTTCCCTCATTGAAAAGAAATTCCACAGTTTTCTGAACTTCATAGGTTCTTTTTAAATTCTCGACATCATCAATTACCTGGATTTTTCCATTTACTATGATTGCTACTCTATCGCAGATATAATCTGCCTCTTCAAGATTATGTGTTGTAAAAAATATTGTTACACCTTTTTTCGTAATAGATTTTAAGTAGTCTAGCACTTTCCTTTTTATTATTGGGTCCAAGCCAATAGTTGGTTCATCAACAAAAAGAAGATCAAAATCATGAACGAATTCCCTTGCAAGTTGAAGCCTTCTTCTCTGACCTATGGAAACATCAGCTGAATAACTTTTTCTCACATCGTATAAATCAAAATCTTTGAGCAACTTTTCTATTTTTTCCAGAAGTTTTCTCTTTTCAATACCCCATAGCATGCCATAAACAAAAATATTTTTTTCAACAGAAAGCGACCATTCATAGCTTGGCTGCTGGAGCACCACACCTATTTTACTTCTTATATTAAGAGGTTCTTTTTTAACATCAAGACCGAGAACGTATGCTTCACCTTCAGTTGGTTGAATGAGCGTGGTAAGTACCCTGATGGTGGTTGTTTTTCCAGCACCATTTGGCCCTAAAAAACCAAATATTTCACCTTTTTTAACATTGAAAGTGATTCCTTTCAAAACATAATTCTTTTTATTGTATGATACTTTAAGATCCCTTGCCTCAATTGCATCCATATTTTTTATCTCCTTTCTTCAATCACAGCTTTCTTAGATATCTGTACTTTTCCAGTTGTAATTAGATGATTTATTTTAGCCCCGTCACCTATATTTCCTGAATTGCATTCCAGATTCTTTACAATACAATTTTCAATATCTACATTATTTGCTGTTAATTTTCCTATTTCCAATTTGTTAGATTTCCAGAACATCCTCTTTTCTGCCCTTTTAATCTTTATTTCCTTGCATTTTATTTCTTCAATTTTTCCGCCACCTTTAACTTCTATTTTATCACCATCTACCATTTTTGAAAAAATCTCACCCATTAAATAAAAATTTTTAAAGTTCAGATCGTTTGATTTTAATTTACCCACAATATTGATCTCCTCTGCAGAAATATTATTACTTTCAATTTGACCTATCAAGCTAATTTTTTCAGCAATCGCATTTTTTGCAATGATTTCACCCTTGCATTTCAATAATTTTGTTGTTATTTCATCACTATGCACAGATCCTTTTACATAGAGCCCATTGCATTTTATTCTTTTTGCAATCAGAATACCTGAAATGTTTATTTCGGAGGCTTTTACCTCTTCCCCTATCTTCTCTCCTGCTATTTTTATACTATCCCCTAAAATCTGTCCGTTCTCACCATAGTAATATTTGTCGAAAATATTCATTTAAATCCCTCTTGCTTCTTTCAATATTTCAAAGATTTCCTGAAGCAGTTTTTTTTGCAGCATTATGTTCTGTTTGAGTTTTTCTACTTCTGCAACCGTAACAGGTTCATTGTTCATTTTGCCTCACCTTTTAGAACGTTCTTAATTTCTTCTAGCGTGCTATTTATTTTATCAGTTTCCTCTATCATTGACCTGACCGTTGCTCTAAGTATGTTTAACTCTTCCGTATTATCATCATTATCTAAAAGCTCAGATTTAGACGATGCAAATCCCAGGCCGCTTCCCACTACAGCTAAAACTCCAGCCACCACAATAGAAGATATTACAATTATTGTGGCAGCTATTGAGTTAAATCCTACACTCGCTAAATAAAGTGCTGCCAAAGGGACCAGCGTTCCCGTTAAAATTGCAGGTAGCAGGTACATTAACAACATTGTTTTTTCACCCATTATTTTCACCTCTCTCCAATTTTTCAATCAATTCCGGTGTAATGGAAAACTGAAATGGTACAATGGAATAGATTCTTCTTTCCCTTTCGTCCACTTTACTTTCATCTATTTTACTTTTTACTATGCCGAGATCCTCCAATGATTGGAGGTAAAGATGTATCAAAGGATAAGATAGCTGCAATTCTTTCGCAAGTGCATAAATATGTTTTGGTTCACGTTGAAGGGATGCAATTATTTTAAGCCTTATTGGATTTGAAAGCGCTTTCATAGTCCTAATCAACCATTCCATATTTTCCATTTTTAGAATATGTAAAGAAATTTTGATATATTAATTTTTCTTTACATATTGATAACTAGAATTTTCAATATTATTATAGATTAGATGTCATGAAAAAGGTTATTTGACCACGATAACATGACGATGTTATCGTGAGAGTCGGAAAAGTGGTCGACT
>JBMFSK010000077.1:0-3495 GCA_049967595.1 Thermoplasmata archaeon | reverse complement strand
ATTGTAAAATAGGGAGGTTATGGTAAAATTTAATAATGTTTTTAGATATTATCACTCTTTAATTGCGCATAAAAAATTTTAAAAAGCCGAGGTAGCCTAGCCCGGATAAAGGCGATAGATTCGAGATCTATTGTCCTATGTGGACTCGGGAGTTCAAATCTCCCCCTCGGCGCTAAAAAAATTCAGGGTATGTGATCATTTAGGTCCATCAATTTTAACCCGGATAGTAATTTTGGATAGAAATCTGTGGATTTTTCAGGCATGATTTCACCATTTTTTGCAACATCCCATACTAAAGTAGGACTTACAGGCTTCAAAATGAATGAAAATCCTTCGCCATTTTTTATGCCATTTAGTGCATCTTCAACCCATCTCTCGAAAATGATCTTTTCCTTGTCTTGAATATTAAGTATTTTATTGAAAATGAAATTGTTTAAATAAGATACGTTTATGTTATCACTTAATTTATCGCTTATAAATTCTTTCTTTAATTTCAGTGAATATGCCCTGCCTTTGTAAACGTATACAATCTCTTGATTGATAAAATTTCCAATATCTTCAAGCTTTATTTCATTCACTGTAAAAAATTGATCCAAATTGCTTAAAAATTTATCGTTATCTATTTTCATTTTTATAACCCTGTGCGATGGAAGTATTACTAGATCAGGATCTAGCCTGTTCACTAAAACAGCCATTATGTAACCAGTGGCATTTTCGAAATTTTTCTCTTTTGCATACGCCAGGGCTGTTTCATACCTATGATGTCCATCGGCAATGACTAGCTGTTTGTCCTCAAAAAATTTTGTTAAATATTCTGATTTCATTTTGTACAAAATATGCCTTATGCTGTTAACAGTTACATCAATCTCTAATTCCTTTTTACTTTTTTCAAATAACTTCTTAATTTCCATTTTAGGATCATCGTAAAGGAAGAAAACTGGTTCAAGATCCATATTAGTTGCCCTCAGCATACGGAGTCTGTCTTCCTTCGGTCCTTTAAACGTTCTTTCATGGGGAAGTATCTTTTTTTCTGAATAATCCTCTAATCCAACGGCTGCAAAGAATCCAAATCTTTCATAAGTTTTTTCAAAAAGTTTGAATTGCTGAATATAAAAATAAAAATAGGGTTCTTTATCTTTAACGAGAATTCCATCTTTTAACCAATTTTCAAGTGTATTTTTTGAAGAGGTGTAGGGATCTTTTTCATCTGGGAGGTTAATCCTAATGAAGTTATAGGGGCTTTTCTCATAGTATTCTTTCTGCATCTGTTTTGAAATCTTGTCGTATGGTTCAGTAACCAATTTCTCAATATTTTGAAAACTGTATTTTATACCCCTAAAAGGATAAACTTTTACCAATTCAATCACCTTTTGACGCTCTTGAGATATTCTATGACCTTTTTTGAAATCTCAAGTCCGGCTCTTTGCTGAGCCTCATCAGTCTGGGCTCCTATATGGGGGGTTCCTATAAAATTGTCTTCTCCGGTGAGAACACTGCTGAAGGGCTTTTCAGATTCAAACACATCAAGACATATAGCTCTGATTATGCCCTTTTCCATACCTTCCTTAACAGCATTTTCATCAAGAATGCCACCTCTTGCAGCGTTTATTAATATCACTCCCTTTTTCATTTTCTCTATTTCTTTAAATGAAATCATGTGTCTTGTTTCATCCGTAAGTGGAACGTGAAATGATATAAAATCTGAAGTTCTCAGTAGGGTATCAAGATCTACAATCCTTATATTTTCATCATTTTTCACATATGGATCATAACCAAAAACATTCATATCAAATGCCCTCGCTCTTTTGGCCAGTGCTTTTCCAATCCTTCCCACACCCACAATTCCAAGGTTTTTCCCTGAGAGCTCATTGCCCATGAATTTTTCCTTTTCCCATTCACCTTTTTTAAGGGAAACAGTTGCCTGGGGTATATACCTTGCCGCTGAAATCATAAATCCCATAACAAGTTCTGCAACGGAAACGGTGCTTACATCTGGTGTGTTGATAACATTTATATTTCTTTCTTTTGCAGCATTAACATCTATGTTATCCAGGCCTACACCCGCTCTCCCTATGACAAGGAGTTTTTGACCAGCTTCGATTATTTCTCTTGTTACTTTTGTTTTGCTTCTTACTATTAGAGCTTCATAGTTCCCTATTATTTTTTTCAGATCTTCCTTGTTTAAATCGTAATTTTCATCCACTTCAAAACCCGAATTCCTAAGCAGTTTAATACCCTCAGGGTGAATATGATCTGTAATTAATATCTTCATGTTTTCACCTGTTCAATATATCATCCATGGCATCAAGCAACTCTTTTATTTCATCAGGTGTTAAATCCCCCATATGGGCAATTCTGAATGTTTTCTCTTTAAGTTTACCATATCCGTTTGAAATTTCCATACCTCTTGCCCTGAGCTCCTTCCTTAGATTTTCTACATTGATATTTTTATTATTTTTTACTGCTGTGACCGTAACTGACTCATAACCTGGCTCTGCAAAAAGATCAAAATTCTGTTTTGCCCAGTTCTGCACAATCCTAGCCATCTCCCTGTGCCTGTTATATCTCTGCTCCATGCCTTCTTTAAGCATTTTTTCAAGCTGGTAATCAAGCGCATAGAAAAGTGAAACAGCAGGAGTTGCTGGAATTTGTTTCTTCTCTAAATAATAATCGTGCATTGATACAAAATCAAAGAAATATCCTCTATCCTTGACTGTCTTTGCTTTTTCCATTGCTACAGGACTTATAAATGCAATTGCAAGCCCAGGTGGAAGAGCAAATGATTTCTGTGTTGGTGCGAATATCACATCTGCCTTATTGATGTCTATAAGATCACCAGCAAGTGAACTGACAGCATCTACTATAAGCAATGAATTACGATCGTGAACTATATGTGATATTTCATCAAATGGTGATCTTACACCTGTACTTGTCTCATTATGTGTTAATGCTACAGCTTCAAAATTCTCCCTGTCTATAAGATTTTCAACATCTTCAGGTTTCACAGCCTTCCCCCACTCATATTCAAAGGGTTTGGCATCTTTTCCGTTAGCTAGCGCAATTTTATACCATCTGTCACTGAAAGATCCATTTATTAAATTTAGTACTTTTGATTGTACAACATTTCTTATGCTTCCTTCCATTAAACCTGTACCAGATGTTGTGAAAACCTCTACTTCATAGTTTGTGTTGAAAAATTTTTGTAGATTGTTGTGTATTCTTTCATACAGATCTGACATATCCTTGGATCTATGGCCTATTACAGGCTTTGATAGCATTTTCAATACATCATCTCTTACTTCAGTTGGTCCCGGAATAAATAATTTTAAGTGCATTTTATCACCAAACAGGATAATTATGAGCAAGGATATTAATATTCTGAAATAATTATAAGAAATATCATAAAAAAATTTAAAAATTTTTAACATATTTTAAAAAAATAATTTTAAACCTTAACTCTGGATTTTTTGCGTAATATCCTTCTTTTTCTTTTTT
>JBMFSK010000076.1:0-3855 GCA_049967595.1 Thermoplasmata archaeon | reverse complement strand
GAAATGTAAGTATTATAGGACATTCAATGAAAGAAGAAAGTGTTGAAAAATTTATTAGTTCTCCATTAGTTTCTATAAGCTCTGATTCGAGTGGAGTAAAACCTGGAATAGGACCACTTGGGGGATTAACACATCCAAGAGGATATGGGACATTTCCAAAAGCAATTTCAAAATATTGGAGAGAAAAAAATTTAATATCCTTATCCGAAGCAATAAGAAAAATGACTGGTTTACCAGCAGCTAAATTAAGATTATCAAAAAGAGGTTTGATTAGGGAAGGATATTATGCGGATTTAGTAATTTTTGATCCTGAAAAAATTTTAGATTTAGCAACCTTTAATGAGCCAACCAAATTCCCAATTGGAATAGATTATGTTATTGTAAATGGAATTGTAGTAGCAGAAAAAAGTAAACATAAAAATACAAAACCTGGAAAAGTACTAAAAAGAATTAAAGGTGATTAAAATGGTAAATATAAAAGTATATAATGTAAATTTACCCCTAAAAATGCCATTTGAAACAAGTTTTGGTGTTCAGTATTCCAGAAATGCACTAATTATAGAATTTATTGGAGATGTGAGCGCTTACGGTGAAAGTGTCACTGAAGAATTTCCAGGTTATAGTTATGAGGACAATGAAACAGCCATTCATGTGATCAAGGACTTCCTTATTGATATAATAAAAGAAGTAAAGGATCCGGAAGAGTTTATTGAAAGAGCAAATAAAATAAAAGGGCATAATATGGCAAAATCCTCACTAGAAACAATGTTATGGGATTTAAAAGCGAAAGAGAATGATATTCCACTAAAGAATCTTATCAATGGTGAGAAAGAAAAAATAGAAAGTGGTATAAGTATTGGAATACTTCCTATGGAAATACTTTTAAAAACAATAAAAAAATCTTTAGATCTTGGATATAAAAGGATAAAATTAAAGATAAAACCTGGCTGGGATGTGAATGTTCTTAAAGAGGTCAGAAAAAATTTTGGAAATATTCCCTTAACAGTAGATGCTAACCAGGCATATGAAGGTAAAGAGGACAAAGTCCTTGATCTTGACAAATTTGAGCTATTAATGATAGAACAGCCTCTTTCAGAAGGAAATTTGCTAGGTCTTTCTAGACTACAGAAAAAATTGAACACCCCCATATGTCTTGACGAATCAATTCATAACTTAAAGGATGCTGAAACAATGCTTGAAATGGATGCCGGCAGAATAATAAATTTAAAGATAGGAAGGGTAGGTGGTCTTACAGAATCCTTAAAAATTATAAATTTCTGCGGAAAAAACAAAATACCAATTTGGTGCGGTGGCATGCTTGAAACTGGCATAGGAAGAGCATTGAATGTTATTATACAATCAAGAAGAGAGTTTAACATGCCGGGTGATACAAGCCCTAGCGATAGATACTTTGAAAAAGACATTATTGAAAAGCCTTTTGTTATGAATAATGGATACATAGATGTACCTGAAGGTATAGGCATTGGTGTAAAACCAGATTTTGAATACATGAAAAAAGCAGGTAAGATCATTTTGAAGTATAATTTAAAATGAGGATCATTTATGAATGAAAACCTTTTAAACCTAACCCTAGAATTGATAAGGGCAAAAAGTGAAAATCCTCCTGGTGATGAATTTGAGGTCGCTGACATTATTAAAAATCGTTTAAAAAATTACCTTGATTACAAAGAAATTATGACTGGAGAGGGAAGATTAAACTTAATATTTGGGAATGGGGAAAATCTAATTTTTAATGGTCATATGGATACGGTTCCAATAGGTAAAGGTTGGAACCATAATCCACTTGGTGAATATATGGATGGTAGAATCTATGGTAGGGGGCATCGGATATGAAAGGGGCATTGGCATCTCTGATTATATCAATTGAAGAAATAGTTGATAATGGTCAAAAGGATTTGTTGAAAAAATGCAAATTTGCATTTGTGGCAGATGAAGAAGCTGGCAGTAAATATGGAACAAGGGCAATTTTAAATGAACTCGAAGGAAAATATGGGATAGTAATGGAAGGATCAGTGTACAATGGAAAAATATACTACCGTCCAGGAGTGAGAGGTTCCCTGTGGCTTAAGATTATTTCACATGGAAAAAGTGCACATTCAAGCAATCCTCAATCTGGTATAAATGCTGTAATCAACCTTGCAGAGGTATTAATGGAATTAAAAAATATTAAACTAAATTATGAAAAGCATCCATATTTGCCGGATCCAACAGTATCTTTAGGAACAACAATAAAGGGTGGCGAAAAAATAAATGTGATACCAGATTATGGCGAAGCCACTATTGATATAAGAACAATACCTGGCATGAAAACTAATAATATTTTAAAGGAAATAGAAGGTAGAATCAAAAATTTAAAAATTCATAATAGTTCTATAAATACAGAAATACAAATAATTGAAGAAAATCCAGCTGCAGAAATTCCATTAACATCAGAAATTATAAAAAAAGTAAAAAAAGTAGTTAATGATGTTGCAGGATATACACCAGGAATAATGGGTGGCACAGGTTCAAATGATTCATCGCATATGATTCTAAATGGAACTGAAACAGTCGTTTTAGGGCCAGGAGATTTCCTGAACGACCATGCTCATGGTAAGGATGAGTATGTTCCTCTAAATATGCTTGAAAGATTTGTAAAAATATTTGGAGGTTTGATTAAATATGCCTGAAATATATCCAGCAAAAAGTCCGGATGATATTAGAAAAGGTGTTGATGTTATAAAAGATGCCTGGGGTGCTGAAGATCTTACAACTGTCTTGAAGGATTTCTTGATTGGTATAAAGTCTAATGGAGGTCTTGTACTTCTAGCCTATGAAGGTGAAGAAGTTTTAGGCATTTCTTTTGCTTATACGGGATACAAGAAAAATTCCATATATCTATATTCCCATATGACAGGTTTAAAACAAAAATACAAATACACTGGCATTGGGCTTGAATTAAAAAAGGCACAGAGGAATTGGGCACTTGAACACAATTTTAGATTAATATCCTGGACATTTGACCCTTTACAGGGTTTGAATTCAAACTTTAATCTCAGAAAGCTTGGAGCAATAGTAAAAACATATGATAGGAACCATTACGGCACTATGGTTGATTCATTAAATTATGGTCTTAGATCTGACAGGGTAGTTGCTGAATGGTGCATAACATCGAAAGAAGTTGAAAATAGATTATCCGGCAAATTTCATTACTATGAAAATCTGGAGGATGCAATCATAACAGTAGAGAAGAATGAATATAGGATAGTGAAAAAAATAAACAAAGATATTAGATCAGATACATTCAGGATTGAAATACCTAATGATATTACATATATAAAAAACAAGAATCTTGATGATGCAATTTCTTGGAGAGATTATACCGCAGAAATCTATGAACATTATTTTAGCAAAGGTTATGCTTTGATTGATTTTTATAGAGAAAATTCAAGAAATTATCAAGTGATTACAAAAAATTATCCAAAGGATTGTAGCCGAGAAAATATTTTTCAGGAGTAAGGTTCCATAATCATTTAAATTTATTACATCATTCTTATCATACTTTATTAAAGTGGTCAATGACTTAATGTTACCATTTTTATTAACTTCATTATATCCAAATAAAAAATTATTAGGATGATATGATTGAGATGTTAAATTAGAAATGTTATTTCCTTAAAATGGAAGGGTAAATTTCAATTTTTTAAAAAAATGTTAAGAATTTTTTAAAAAATTTAACATTTTTATTAAATTAAAACATGAGTTTACACGATTTAGTTTTAAAAAAGATTTAAAATACCTTATTCAACAGGTTTTTCTTCAAATTGTGTTTGGGGTGCTATGAGAATCTTTCTA
>JBMFSK010000075.1:0-3858 GCA_049967595.1 Thermoplasmata archaeon | reverse complement strand
GACCATAATAAAAGGTATTTAATAAAAGTATAAAAAGTTTTGCGTTAAACTATAATATCACAAGAATGATATGAATAATCAAAAATTTTAAAAAATTAATTTTTTTAAAATGTTTTCTACTTAGCTGAAATTTAAAACCACTGGTCTATACTTTTTTGGGAACGCACTTTTTTAAATTCTCTTAGCTTTTCAATAGCACCTATTACTCGCTCTTCAGAAAAATCGTGCATATTTACCATAAAGTTAATCAATTCCTTTTCGTTAAAATCCTTCCATTCAAGAATATAGTTGTCTGTAACTTCTGGATTAAGGAAAATACTTCTTATGGTCTCATAATCAGCTATTTCAATGTTTAATGCCTCTATTATTTTCTCAAGCGACCCGTATGTTTTGATGTATTTTAGTGCTTTTTTAGGGCCTATATTCTTTACACCTTCATTAAAATCTGTTCCTATTAGAATTCCAATATCGACAAGCTGTTCTCTTTTTATTTCAAGCTTGTTCAAAACACTCTCTAATTCTATAATTTCTGGTTTTATGTCCCTGTATATGTTTTTCCTGGGTATTTTCCTCTTACCTGTTATTGTTAAATTTCTTATAAGTTTAGGAGCTCCAAACAACAGAGAATCGAAATCCTGAGATGCAGATGCATAGACTGAACCCTTTAGAGCCATGTACGCCGCCTGTGCCTCACCTTCACTTGGCGCCTGAACACAGGGTATTCCCATCAAGGAAAGGAGTTGCTTTGATTCCTCTACCATTTCCTTTGTTAGTTTGCTTGATTGTTGTGACATCACCTTTGCCTTTTCCATATCCCCGGATTCCAAAGCCTGTTTCCATTCTATTTCAGCCTTTTCCCTTCTTTCAATTCTTTCCAGAACGGTTCTCCCTTTCAATAATGGAGGCTTTCCGTCAAAAACATATGCGGGTTTGATTCCCATTTCCATTATATTGACTGTCCTGTAAAAAAGACCGGATAAATGAGATGTAATCTTTCCATTTCTATCCATAAGTGGCGTTCCATCTGGTTGCCTGATTATGCTTAGAAATTGATAAAGAGTATTATATCCATCAATTGCGATACTTTTACCTCTTAATTCATCAAGACCAATTTCTCTAAATTCTACAATATCAGAAATATCTACACCCATCATTCCACCTCCATAAGGCCGTTTTCTGTAATTATAAAATTTGCAGATTTACCTGCAATTATTGATCTGTGCTTCTCTAAAATTGCAGTTCTTATATCGTTATCTTTAACTAATTTTATAATTGTTTTAATAGCTGGATTAATGTAATATCCACCAACATCCTTCATTCTATCATCCCTAAAGCTGTAATAAACTCTAGATGTTATTATTACAACCATATTATTATTTTTTGCCATCTCTTCCAAAAGGCCTAACTGTTTGGACAAAGAGGCAATTAAATCATTTTTATTTAGTTCGAGGCCATAATATTCTGTAAATGAGTCTATGATAATTATTTTTATCATTTTATCCATATTCACGAGATTGTATATGCTTCTCAATTGCTCCTCCTGATCCAGAAAACTTTTTGGATAGTAAAAAATAATTTTTTTTGCTATTTCTTTATCACCACCTGTCATTTTATAAATTCTTTCTGGAGAAACTTTTTCAGTATCTATGTAAACAGTTTTTAAGCCCCTTTTTGCCTGATTAACTGAAAAAAACAATACAAAATTTGTTTTACCAGAGCCGGGCTCACCGTAAACTTCGGTAATTGATCCGGATTCTAAACCTCCCTTTAACATCTTATCTATGGATGGTATCCCTAGTTCATACCTTTCAAACATAGATACAATAATTACTTTTAGTAAATAAACCTTTAATAACTGATGTATTTACAATCTTAAAATGATAAAAATTGTTGGTGTAGCTCATGTTATAAATTTAAGAAGTAAAATCTATTCACTTATAGATTATGAGATGCCAGATGCAATAGCAATAGAACTTGACCAGTACAGGTTAAGTGCCCTTTTAAACAAAACTGGACAAAAAAAAGGCATTTCCTTATTCAGTATCCTGGGATTCATTCAGAAAAAGATAGCCAGTTCACAGAATATATCTCCAGGGGAGGAAATGTTGGCAGCTTATGAAAAAGCTATTTTGCTTAATAAACCAGTCTTCTTGATAGATATGGATATTAATCAAACATATAATAAATATAAAACTGAAGTTAGATCTATAGAAAAAATAAAGTTGATCTTTTCTGTAATGTTTTCATTTTTGCCTAGAAAAAATAATTCAATAACAATAGATGTTTTATTAAAAAATGAAAGAAAATACATTGAAAGTTTAAGAGAAAATTACCCAACCTTGGTTAAAGTATTGCTTGATGAAAGAGAAGAATATATGGCAAAAAATCTTTTAAACCATAGAAATTATGGAAAAATCATTGCATTTGTTGGAGATGGGCATCTTGAGGGTCTTAAGTCAAGGCTTCCCGATGCAGAATTAATTCCATTGGAGAAATTTCTTGAAATGAATCTGCCAAATAATGAGTTTAGATTTACAATAAAACTCTATGCATAGCATGAAAAATTTAATAAGATAAATGTATTGGACATTTTAGTGATGAATATGCCCGTTAATTTGGAAGATGTTAGGTATGGTACGGATCTTATAAAGAGGGGATTTGCAAGAATGCAAAAGGGAGGGGTGATAATGGATGTTGTCAACGCTGAACAGGCTAAGATTGCTGAAGATGCAGGGGCAGTCGCTGTAATGGCTCTAGAAAAGGTTCCAGCGGATATTAGAGCATCGGGTGGAGTAGCAAGAATGGCAGATCCTTTGAAAATACAGGAAATTATGGATGCTGTATCAATTCCTGTCATGGCAAAAGTAAGAATTGGGCATACAGCCGAAGCTAGAGCTCTAGAGTCCATGGAAGTGGATATGATAGATGAGAGTGAAGTTCTTACTCCGGCTGATCCATTCTTTCATATTGATAAAAAACAGTTTGTTGTTCCTTTTGTATGTGGAGCGAGGAACCTTGGCGAAGCAGTCAGAAGAATTTGGGAAGGAGCCGCAATGATCAGAACTAAGGGTGAAGCAGGCACGGGAAATGTAATAGAAGCTGTAAGACATATTCATCTAGTCAAGAAAGCAATTGAATCTTTAAAATTAAAAAATGATGATGAAATCTATTCAATTGCAGAAAAATATTCCCAGAACTACATAGAACTTTATTTACAAATAAAAGAAATAAATGGTGAGGAAAAGAAGATAGGAAAAAAGGAAATAATATTTTCAAAATATACGCTTGATGAAATTATAAACGGTTTATTCAAAGAACTTAAGGAAATTAAAAAATTGGGAAGACTTCCAGTTGTAAACTTTGCAGCAGGAGGAGTAGCCACACCTGCAGATGCAGCATTTATGATGCAGATGGGTATGGATGGTGTATTTGTTGGTTCAGGAATATTCAAATCAACCAATCCAGCAGGAATGGCAAAAGCAATAGTAGAAGCAGTATTAAACTATGATAAACCAGAAATTGTGAAGGAAGTATCTAAAAACCTGTCAGGTATGAAAGGAACAGATATATCAGCTATACCGCAAGATCAACGCTTACAGGAAAGAGGTTGGTAAAGGGCTCGTGGCCTAGTTTGGATAAGGCACTGGCCTTCTAAGCCAGTGATCGCGGGTTCAAATCCCGCCGGGCCCGTTAACATTCATAAGCGAATACTTTAAATAATAGCAAGTGTTACTATTTATCATGACGTTTAAACCTAAATACAAAATTTTGTTAGAAAATAATTCTGTGAGAAGGTGGTATGAAACCTAACTTCGCCCTTTAGTATCACTACACTTTTCTGTTGAACTCGTATTTTAC
>JBMFSK010000074.1:0-3907 GCA_049967595.1 Thermoplasmata archaeon | reverse complement strand
AAAAATTGATTTGGCAAATTATAATGGGGCACTTTCAATTGGCGAAGTTAAGTATATATGGATTCAACAGATTCCCTGATCAATGTATCAAGGCGTCTTATTGCTTCTTTCATTCTCTTTGAAAATTCCTGTTCATATGTTCTCCAGTCCTGATATATTTCCCTTGAGCTATTATTTCATTCAGTATGTCATCAAATGATAATTTTAGCTTGCAGAATGCGAAGAAATTTGATGGAATAATATAATTTGGCTGATAAGCTGTCATAAATGCAATGGTTTCCCTATCATTCAAAAGCTTTTCCATGCATATATAAATCTCCTGGAAAAATTTGATATACTATTATTCGAATACCTTACCTGCGTGGTATTTTAGGTTATTATAAATAGTAAAATAACCACACACTTTTATATTTTATGAATTACCGGATAGTTTCATTTAGATATTCACTAATCATTTTTGAACCAATATGTATAGACGAAAATGGAAATTCATTTTTGGATAAAATATCCTTTAAACTATCTTTTTTTATTACAATCATTTTTTGGTCATTAATTGAGAATATTTGTAGAATTTTTTCATCTTTAATCATATTTGAATTATTTATATCAGTTAAGAGATAAGCTAAATCTTTTTCTCGGGTATTTTTCCATAAGCCATCTGATTTACCATTAATGAGAAACATGACCTCATCGCATAAAAAATCGGCTTGCCAAACATCATGAGATGTCATTATAACAGTGTGTTTTCCAGATTTTTTTAAATTCTCAATAAAGGTTGTAATAATATTTTGAGACTTTAAATCTAGTCCAAACATAGGTTCATCTAGAATTAGGATTTCAGGATCAGATATTAATGCATTCGCTAACAAAAGTCGCTGCAGCATACCGCTTGAATATGATGCAATTTGTTTTTTTATAAAATCCTCTAGGTAAAATAAATCTATAAGTTCTTTAATTCTATTTTTTGATTCTGGAACATTTTTAATTGAAGTAGTAATTCTTAAAAGATCTATCCCTTTTATACCTTTCCGGAAATTGGGTTGAGCAATTACCACACCAGCTTTTTCCAAAAAATGAACAACACTGATTTTTTTATTATTCTCTGAGAAATAAACTCTACCCTTTGATGGATGAGATAGCCCTGCAAGGATTCGTAAAATAGTAGTTTTTCCGGAACCGTTTGGCCCGATAAAACTATATACACCATGGTCAGCGATTTTAAAAACCAAAGATTCTAAAGCTTTAGTTTTGCCAAAATTTTTACTTACATTTTCAAATGTTATTTCTATCATTTTATGTCACCATAATAAGAGGCTATCAATGAAAAAATAAAGAAAGCGATTATGTAAGAAAGCATACCAAATATACTATTTATTATTAGATTTAATGGTGCACCCGAAATTGATCCAATGGCACCAATAGGTAAAATATTCACTTGAGTATATACTTCTGAAATGATGGATATATCAGAGTTAAGGAGATACAGTGGTTGACCTATTCCCTCTATCAAGAAATAAAAATTTAAAATATTCATTGCAACAAAATATATGAGAATAGTTGTTAGTGAAGAGCGAAGTGGATTTTTCATTGTTATTGAAAAAAAAGAAGTTAATGACACAATAGAAAAAACACCTATTAATGAGAGTAAAAATGACTCTATAGAGAGAATTAAAGGTGGAGCATTGAAAATAAGTGTCAATATTGTTGCCTCAGAAATGAAATATATACCTGCAAATATGGCGCTCCAACTAAATGCAGCTAATATTTTAGAGATATAGATTTTTTCTCTGGAAATGGGCAAAGTATATAACACTTCGCTCTCCTTCGATTCAAAATCTCCTGAGACTATGTAAGAAGTGATGAAAATTGAAATAAACACTATAATTTCTATGAATGGCACGGACCATAGAAAATATGCAAGCCTCTCTCTTTCAACTTTCTCTACCTGAGAGACAATAAATGAAACAGTACTCGAATGTGTTAAAATTAATACATTGACTGATAAATAAAGCAGTATTAATATCACAACTAAAAGAAGAAAAGCAATATATTTCAAGATTCTACTTTTAAAGAACATCGAAAAATAAAATTTATAGAAAATAAAAGAAGACATTCAAATTACCCGTGTAAATTTTTTAAAATCAGGCTCTTGATATAGCATCCCTTATTTTTTCTCAATAGTTTGAATGGAATTAATGAAAATAAAATAAAATTTAAGATGCTACTGTATTGCATTATTCTTATTGTATATTTTCTCGTTTTTTTCATATTTAACACTCTTTCATAGTAAGTTAGATTCAGCCTCTAAGATATTAATGAGAGCATTTGTATCTGGAGTTAGAGAATAGCACATTATACCAGTCAGATATCCTCCTTTTATTCCAAAAAGTATGGAAATGGTGTAACTTCCTGTATTCCCTGTTACCTGGGCAACGATTAAGGAATATGTCATGCCATTGTATGTATTGTTTAATGAGAGCGTAGATACTCCATTAGCAGTTGAAATAAAAGCGGTAAAGTTATTGTAAGCATCTAGAACAGCAGTTTGATTAGTACTGAAACCGTAGCCAATTCCCATGCTACCGTTATTTATTGAAGTGTATCCAGCAATAGCAAATTGATTGAAGCTTTTGTAAGTGTTAAACAATTTTTGGTAATCTGAATTATGGTGATATAGAACATTAACCACATAATTTGAGCTCATGTTTATATTGTGAGTTTCAAAACTACCAATGAATTCCTGATTCCAACTTGAACCCAAATAAGAATCAACAATTGTTGGCGAGACTATTCCATTAACAGAAATTATCTCATTATAGCTATTAAGAACCTGCACCTGGTCATATACAAGCTGGGCAAACTGAGATGATGTCAAAAGTACATTCCCAAAGTAGTATCCCATTATTATTGTGTTCACATATATGGCATAAATTAACGCTGAATAGTTGCCATTATTCAGCTGATAAATATAGGCATAAAATGCTCCAGATACACTTCCTCTTGTTTCATTTATGGAGCTTGATGATTTAGATAAATTCTGCATAATTGTAGAATTTGTAATAGCTGCTAGATCAAATGAGTTATATACTCCATAACCAAAGGCAAGTGAAGATTTTGAAGCCGAAATTAATGCGACGAAATTTACATATTTAAGACTGATCAAATATGATTGATTGAAAGGAAACGGTATTGGAGATCCTGGGGAAGTAATATTGTTCAATGTATCGTAAAAACTAGTTATATTTGTAATTCCCACTGTGCCATTCAGGCTCTCATACCATATCTGATTGGTTGCCTGATCTGCATCTTTCACAGAAATTAGGCCAGACGGTTGTATTTCTAAATTAAATTCTACCGATTTAAAATAAGAAATCCCTTTTATTGTGAAAGTTCCTGATGCATTTAATGGAAAATATTTACTATTAGATGTAGATATTATGTATTGATAAGTCCCATTTGGTTCATTGAATGAAATAATTGAAGTTGTAGATGAAAACTTTTGTCCACTGGAAAGATTTACAAACCATGTGGATCCGGAAGGAAGTCCAGTTTCCAAAAAATTTACCTTATAAGTAGTTGAATTATTATTTTCGTTCTTATAATAAACAAAACCCGCTATAACTGCTACGACAACAATCACTACCACAACCAAAACTATAGATTTTTTCATAATGTTCCTCCTCTTTTATAATTGAGATTTTTAATCTTTTTTATTTTCATATGAATATCATAGGTATCATTTTCATAATTATTTCTATTGTTAAAAGAATTGTTTATTCCATTTTTAATAAAAGCAAAAAATACTCCCATGGTTATCTTTATAAATTCCCTCTATTTAAAAATTGCTTATTAATCAGTATCTCCGAATGATTAAAATTTAGATTTTTGAATATAATTAATATGGTAT
>JBMFSK010000073.1:0-3977 GCA_049967595.1 Thermoplasmata archaeon | reverse complement strand
GTTTGTATTTAACAATCTTTCATGAAATTCAATTCAAAATACCTGTAAAGTCACGGTTAAGAATAAAATATATATATATTAAACTCTTTTTGGTAAAACACTTTTGGTGGGATTATGAATTATACTAGATTTGAAAAGGCCAGAATAATTGGAGCAAGAGCGCTTCAGATTTCACTAGGTGCTCCGGTTCTGATTAATGTTCCAGAAAATTTTATTGATCCGGTTGATATAGCTCTGCTTGAGTTTAATAAAAATGCCATTCCTATAACGGTCCTAAGAAATAAAAGAAATTTTACCTGAGCAAAAAATTCGAATATGATTCTTCTTAGTTGTTAACTTTCTTTTAAATTTCAAATTCTATACCTGGTTTTGGTAAAATCACGTTCCTATTTTCTATCTGTGTCATTAAAGCTTCCCTGTTTTCTCCATGGAATAAAACAACAGTATCAGCACCACTCATGTTGATAAATTTTAAAAGATCTGAATTCCCCGCGTGTGCTGAAAAATCAAATGTCATTACCTCGGCGTTTATTCTTTCCTTAACGCCGTTAATGTCAACAAATCCTGTTTCAAGAAGCATCCTTCCATTGGTATTTTCCACTTGATAGCCAGTTAATAAAATACCGCTTTTTGTGTCATTTTTTAACTGTTCAAGATAATAAAGAACAGGTCCTCCCTCAAGCATTCCTCCAGTTGTCAGTATTATTCCTGAATCTAGGGCTTTCTTTCTATCGCTTTTATTCCTTACCTTTCTTGCATATTTTCGAGCTTTTTTAAATTCCTGAGCATCCTTTAAATATGATCCATATTTTGCAAATATCTGATTAACCGTATTTGACATCCCGTCTACCCAGTATTCCATTTCAAGTTTTTCCATCACCATCATAAGTTCCTGTGTTCTGGATACAGCAAATGCAGGGATCAAAACTTTTCCTTTTCTATCAATAATTTCTTCAATTTTCTCTAAAAATCTTGATTCTGTTAAATTTCTAGGGGGATGTTCCTTTCCTGCGTATGTTGATTCAATAAATAAAATATCAGCTTTTGGAAAATCGCTTCCGTTTACTAATCTTGTTTCATTCGTGTTCAGATCGCCTGTAAATATGAAACTTCTGTCTTCTTTAACGTAATACATGCTGGACCCAGGTATATGACCTGAATTGTATGGAATAATTTCAATGTCATCCAAAATTAGCCTTTTTCTGTATGAAATGTTGAGGTACAACTTTTTTAAATTTTCTACATCCTCTATAACAAAAGGCGAACTGTAACCCTCAAGATTCATCACCTTTACACTATCCCTCAGCAAAAGATCTGCCAGTTCTAAAGTCAGTGGTGTACCATATACTGGCATATTATATTTTAATGTTAGGTATGGCAACATACCTGAATGATCAAGATGAGCATGTGTAAGAAAAACAGCGTCAGGTTTTGGAGAATCCAGTGGAAATTTTGGCGGTTTTGTAGGTGTTATGCCATATTCAAAAAGGAGATTCGTTTTATTGTAAGAAACGTACATCCCTAAGCTTCCTATTTCATCTGCTCCACCTAAAAATTTTATTTTCATTAATATCATTCCCATTCTATTGTAGCAGGAGGTTTATTTGTAATATCATAAACAACTCTGTTTATTTCAGGTATTTTGTTAGTTATATCTATTGATATTTTTTCAAGTATTTCATAAGGTATTTTTGAGTATGTACCTGACATTCCATCTATTGAATCAATAATTCTTAAAGCTATTGTATACCCATAGACCCTTTTATCTCCATGTATTCCAGTGGTTTTTATAGGTAAAAGTATGGCAAAATATTGCCATGGCTTGTTAATTTTCTTTTTTTCAATTGCATTTTCAATTTCAGTTTCAACAATTTCAGTAGCATTCCTCAAAAGATTCAGTTTATCTTTGTTAACTTCC
This sequence comes from Thermoplasmata archaeon, assembly GCA_049967595.1. GTDB lineage: Archaea > Thermoplasmatota > Thermoplasmata > Thermoplasmatales > ARK-15 > ARK-15. The sequence goes on along the minus strand of JBMFSK010000073.1, from coordinate 2,059 downwards.
CCTATTATTCTTATGGATAAACCTGGACCTGGAAATGGCTGTCTTTCCCAAGTTTTTATTCCCAAATATCTTGCAATTTCCCTTACTTCATCTTTGTAAAGATCCCTTAAAGGTTCAACAATCTTTAAATCCATTTTCTCTGGAAGCCCGCCCACATTGTGGTGAGTTTTTATCCTATCTCTTATACCTCCTCCACTTTCTATCCAATCAGGTGCAATTGTGCCCTGCACAAGGTACTTTGCATTAAAATTTTTTGCTTCTTCCTCAAAATTTCTAATGAATCTTTCACCCACTATTTTCCTCTTATCCTCGGGATCATTCACTCCTTTTAAATGATAAAGAAAATCATCCTCTTTATTTAAAATCTTTATTTTTACGTTCATTCCATCGAACAGGCTTTTAACCTTTTCAGATTCATTCTTTCTCATTAAACCTGTGTCTATGAAAACCGGAAGTAAATTCTCTCCTATTGCCCTGTTTGCGAGAACTGCACTTACAGTGCTATCTATTCCCCCAGATACAGCTATTATAGCACGGCCGTCTATTTCATTTTTTAATTTCTCAATCGCTTCATTTACAAATTTAACAACGTCGAACATTTAAATCATATCCTCTAAAGCTTTCTTGCCTGATTCCAAAGCTTTATCATTTTCTTTTTTTATGTAATTTTTTAAATTTTCCCTTACTTTTGCATCATACAAAGATATAATTCTGGCAGCCAATAAAGCTCCGTTTTTAACATTGTCAATGCCCACTACTCCTATTGGAACACCCTTAGGCATTTGTACCATACTTAAAAGTGAGTCTAATGGCACTTTTCCTGACAATGGTATTCCTATAACAGGCTTTAGAGTAAGTGAAGAAATAAATCCCGGCAGAGCGGCACTCAATCCTGCTATTGCAATAAATACATTTGCTTCGGATTCCTTTATTATTTTCATCAGTTCCATTGGGTTTCTATGGGCTGAGATAATTTTTACATCATAAGAAATATCAAGCTCCTTTAAAACTTCAACTAATTCTTTTATATATCCTATGTCACTTGTACTTCCAGCAAATATTTGAACATCCATAAAAAAAGCTAAAAAGATTGAAACATTTAAACATTATGTTTTCATTATTACAAGAATGAAAATTAGAAATCCTATTACAGCACCTATAATTGCACCGCCAATGTAAGCTAAGCCTGGAACAAGAATGACGTTCACAAAATAACCAGGATCTGATGCATGACTTAACCAGACATAAATAATTCCAATTATAAGGCCTATTAATAATAAAGATATGCCGGCAATTCTACTTTTACCGCTCCCAAAATATGCGGTAAAAATCCCGAAAATCAGCAATATTAATGCGAATATCACCAGTATAACCTGTCCGAACAGTGATAAAGTTATTGAAATATCCATATAATACACCTCAGAACTTTATTCCTGTCAAGGTCTTGGTGTCTATTACACCAGGGATATTTCTTATCTGGTCCACAACTATTTTCCCGAGTTCATTGAAATCTTTTGCCTCTATTTTTGCTATTAGATCGTACTCACCGAAGAGTGGGTGTAATTCAATGATCTCCTTTATTTTTCTCAATTCATCATAAACTTCGTGCTCCTTACCCGGAGCCGTACTTATCAAGACGAAACCAATTGCCATTTTTCTTCACCCTCTATTTTTAATTTTGACTTAGTTTCTTTTACTTTCTGTCCTAATCTTCAGGGTTTTTGCCCACTGCACCTTTTTCGTTTGTTATTTAATTGCAATGAACGCTGCCTTACTTTTCCTTTCCAAAGGAATTATTCATTAATTTTGGAAACTAAGCTAGCTGAATTCCTTTGAAAGACATGAAACCATCGACCCTTTCCCCATAGGATCGTCAACGGAAACGATCAAATCCCTATCTTTAATTGTCTCTTCCCAAAGATAGCTCTTTGCTATCTTAATATTTCAGGCAGGGGCAATCAATCTATCGTATAGTAAATGTAATAATAAATTTTTCTATGTGAGCAGTATCTCCGAATGATTAAAATTTAGATTTTTGAATATAATTAATATGGTATTT
>JBMFSK010000072.1:0-4309 GCA_049967595.1 Thermoplasmata archaeon | reverse complement strand
GTGGGCTGCTCAAGAAATATTCACTGGACATGGCAATGATCGAGCTAGAGAAATTACATATAATAGAAAAATCTAATGGCAGTATGGAAGAGTTGGAGAGAACAAAGATGCAAAAAATGATATTGGATGCATTCGAATCATAAACATGGTGGTAAAAGTGAAACATTCAGGTTAAATTTAAGGTGGTAGATATGCGAAAAATTGAATTGGCAAATTGTGATAAGGCGTTCTCAATTGGCGATGTTAAGTCTAAAATTATTATAGATAATGTTCCTTTAATTTTTCCATGGAATTACAATTTTATTCCAGAATTTTTTCATCAATGATCTTCTTTATCTGATTTAAAGCTCTTTCCCTTGCCTTTTCATAAACGTCTTCAATAATATTGAGAGTATTTTCTCCGAATATTTTGAATCCCGGGTCCCCTAGCTTTTGTATGATGATTTTATAATTTTCAGAAATGCTGAAATTAAATTGGAATGTGTCCATAGGAATTCTAGGGATCCAGTAATTTTCCATGCTTACAATATCTTTTTTTCCCGATATTGAATCTTCGGTATTCTCCTTCGAAGTGCTTTTTTTCCTCAAGACATCCATGATTTCTTCTTTGGTTTTTCCCCTGAGCTTGAAAATTAAAAATGGATCTTCATCAAACCTTTCAGCAAAAATGTAATATACAGTTGCAATGTGTTTGCATGGGTTTGAGGTATCGGGACAGCTACAGCTTGTTTCCAGATCACGATATTTTTCGGGAAAAAGGGGGATATAGTTCTCTTTGAACACATCCTCAATGTCCCTAGGCATTTCTCCATTCAGGAGTTTTGCAGCATATATTGCCTTTGAAGAAATGTAATCAATGACCTTATTCCATTCCTCATCAGAGAGTTGCTTCAACTTTATTGTAACATCATAAGGCCTAGGCCTTGATCCCTGGACTTTTGCAGTGATTATGCCCTTGTTTACATGCATCTCCAGGACCTGCCCGCTTCTGGCATAACTTTTTCCTCTCTGCAGCCTTGCACCTATGTTAAAAGATTCAAGCACATCAATCCATCTTTTTGACCACCACTTATCTGAAAAGTTTCCTGATCTGTGCTTGGCTTTAATGCCATTTTCCACCCTTATCCTTTTCGTAGGCTTATAATACCAGTCATCCCAGTAAGTGCCCATTTTTATCAATCCCCCACCACAGACCTGTCCAGCTTGAACAGTTTCCTCAATTCTTCCGTGGACAGTTCAGTGAGCCACTCCTCGCCAGAGCCTACGACATTCTCCACAAGCTCCTTTTTTGATTCTATGAGCCTGTCCACCCTCTCTTCTATTGTACCTGTAACTATGAATTTATACACGTAAACGTTCTTCGATTGTCCTATACGGAATGTACGGTCTGTGGCCTGATTTTCCACTGCCGGATTCCACCACCTGTCAAAATGAAATACGCGGTTTGCAGCAGTGAGATTCAAGCCCAGGCCTCCTGCCTTAATTGATAGAACAAAGATCTTCGGGCTGTATGGATTTGCACTCTGAAATCTCTCAATGATAATGTCCCTCTGCTTTTTAGGGGTGCCACCGTGCAGAAAAAGTATCTCGGAATGAAACTGCTCCTGAAGATACTTTTTCAGAAGGCTTCCCATTTCTGCAAATTGTGTGAACACCAGAACCTTGTCACCTTCTGAAATTGCTTCTTCGATCATTTCCTTCAATCTTTCCATTTTTCCGGATCTTGTTTCGAGCCTGCTGTTATCTTTTAAAAACTGAGCAGGATGGTTGCAAATTTGCTTGAGCTTAATAATAGTTGCCAGCACAAGGCCTCTTCTCTCTATGCCATTGGATGCTTCTATTTTCTCTATCATTTCATTTACTACCGCCTCATAGAGCGTACCCTGCTCACTCGTAAGGTTGCAGAATACTTTCATTTCCATTTTTTCAGGAAGGTCCTTTATGATATTTTTATCTGTTTTTAATCTCCTCAGGATAAAAGGCTGAACCATTTGTTTCAGTATTTTTGCTTTATTCGTGTCATGGTTTTTCTCAACGGGTATTGCAAAATTTTCTCTGAAACTTTTGAATGAGCCAAGATATCCTGGATTGAGAAACTCCATTATTGACCAGAGCTCTGTCAGCCTGTTCTCTATGGGTGTACCTGTAAGCGCAATTTTTTTAGACCCATACAGTTGCTTAACTGCCCGAGCCTGTTTTGTCTCAGGATTTTTTATGTTTTGTGCCTCGTCCAGAATTATATAATTCCATTCAGGCTTTGACATATCAGCTATGTCCCGCTGCAATATCGAATATGTGGTTATTACAACATCATTTTCTTTAATCTTATTCAGAAAATTTTTGCCTCCAAGCCTTTCAACACCATGGTGAACCAGAACCCTTAAACCAGGTGCAAATTTATGTATTTCCTTAACCCAGTTTTCAACTATTGACATAGGGCAGACTATAAGAGAAGGCTTTTTTTGTTTTTGATCCAGCAGAATTAATGCTATTGACTGCACGGTCTTTCCTAGCCCCATATCATCTGCAAGGCATGCACCGAACCCGTAATCAGTCATATATTGAAGCCAGGATAACCCTTTAATCTGATATTCCCTGAGGGTACCTTTGAACGATTCAGGAACACCTACCGAAGAAATTTTCCTATTATCTTTTAGCTTGGCTAGAATATTTGATAGATTTGAATCACCCTCAAGTTCTATTACAGGAAGGCCCGAATTTTCAGAATCCCCTGTCAGGTTAAGCTTCAGCGCTTCACCCAGGCTGATTTTGTTCTTGCGCATTTTTTCAAAAAATTGAATTGCCTTTTCAACATCCTCTGGCTTTATTTCCACCCATTTCCCCCTGATTTTCACAAGTGGAATCTTAAGCTTTGCCAGATCCCTGAACTCTTTTTCGCTAATGATTTGATCACCTATTGCCACAGCCCAATCAAATTCTACGATACTGTCCAAACCGAAAAGTCCTGAACTTGTCTTCGATGTTTTTGATGATTTTAGCTTTAATTTTATTCCAATTCTTTCCGGTTTCTGCAGCCAGGAGGGTAAAAGTATACCAAACCCCATATCATCCAGCACAGGTGAAACATCTCTAAGGAACTTATAAAAATGTTCTGTGTTCAGGTACAAGAAAGAAGGTGCAGGATTTTTCAGGCTTTCATCGAGTTCAGGAAAATACCTGGATGCCCTGCCCAGGTCTTCCAACAAGCGTTCTTGCAGATCCTCAAATTTGCGATTGAGAAATTTTATCTCTTTGGGTGAGTTCCAAACCTTATCCGCAGGTACCAAAAGGCTTGGATCTTCGTTAGCTTGGAGTAAAAACTGGATGTTCCATAGATTCTTGGATGAAGCCTCCACCTTAAAGCATGTCCTGAAAGGTGAATTTAGGTTGGTATTCTGTGCCTGTTTTATCCAGTAATTTACCTGTGTGTAAAAGCTTTCGGCAGTTCTTAAATTATCATGGAGTTCAGGATCAGAAAAAAGTGATGAAAACCAGGAATCGGCAATGTTTGCTATTTTTCTGTTTTTATAATCAAAAATGCTGGAAGACCTTAGATATGTATCAATAAATAAGTTCAGAAAATTTATTAGGTCTTCATACGCATTTGAATTATTATATGTGCACATAGGAAAAAGCATTTTTGCCAGTAGTGTAGCTTTTTCAGCATCTGCTCTGGTTAAATTAACCTGCCATTTCGCCAGATAGGATGAACCATGATCATTCTTAACCATGCTCATTACCGGGAGATAGCTGCCTTTGGCTATAAGCTCAATTGCAAATCTTGCAGTCATTCTCCAGAAAACAAGGGTCTCGCCATAAATTATGTTCTCGGGTGGGTTTGGATTCAGGGTTAGTAAAAATTCAGTTATGTTTTTTTGATCAATTTCTAGTGAAGGAATTTTCCACTCTTTTATTCCAGTAGGCTTGGAATAATAAGAATAGTCATCAATGATCAGCTGTGGCGAGGGGATTGGTCTGATGTCAGTTGAGGGCATGTTTAATATTATTTCAGTATACCTTCCTTTTCCATAAGGGAATATTTCCTTAATGATTCTTGTCAAATCTCTTTTTGAACATGCAAATGGATGTGATTTTCCTTTTATTTCATTTGAAAATTTGGTTGAATCTTCCCCCCATAAATATAATTTGTTTTCACTGTTATTCCATACTGCATGAATTACAATCATTCAACAGGGCGATATCTAAAAACATTATTAAATTTTATCATGATCACTATGGCGGAAATAAACCGTTAGGAGTGTGACCGAAAAATAGTGATAGTCAGTTGATTGTCATAATTTTTTCTTAA
>JBMFSK010000071.1:0-4503 GCA_049967595.1 Thermoplasmata archaeon | reverse complement strand
TTTTAATGATCATAAACCAAAATTAACTCCCCTTATTTATAAATATCTGACGTTAGTCAGACATGCGGAGAGCCTGAAAATTTACTATTTTGCATAATTTTCATTATCAAATCATCCTTTAGAATTATATTTTTATGAAATATTACAATAATAAAGCAAAGGAATAAAATATTGCGTTTTCATTACTAAAATTAATGATTGTACTTTTGGTGGGAATGCCTGGAGCAGGAAAAGAAGAGTTTATTAAAAAGGCTAGAGAAATGGGTCTACAAGTGGTAAGTATGGGTGATGTAGTAAGAGAATACACTAAATCAATAGGTCTTGAATTGAATGATAAAAATGTGGGTAATGTTGCAAATAATGAAAGGAAAATAAATGGCATGGATATTTGGGCCAGAAGGACGATAGAAAAAATCAAAGGGAATAAGTGTATTATTGACGGAGTAAGAAATAAAGAAGAAATAGATTTTTTTAAGGAAAATTTGAAGAATAAGATTGTGGTAACTGCAATACTTTCATCTGAACATGTAAGGTTCAAGAGGATTATTAATAGAAATAGAAAGGATGATGCTAAGAGTTGGGAACAATTTGCGGAAAGGGAAAAAAGAGAACTTTCTTGGGGTTTAGGTAATGTTATTGCTATGGCTGATTATTTTATAATCAATGAAGGTACTCTGGAGGATTTCAGGAAAAAAGTAGAGGATTTTTTAAACGGGCTTAAAGATTGTTAATCCTTTTTGATGATAAATTTTTAATTCATCGTCGAAAATTACTGAAATATTTTGTCCAGGGATTGTAAAAATTGGTAAAGAACCATAAATATATAACACCTTTTCCTCCTTGTCATTATTTATATTTAGAGTCTTGTCTAAAATAAATTTATCATTCAATATCCAATTTTTATTGAAATCAAAGTAAAGAATCTGTTTTTCTGTAACTATCAAACCTTTTTTTCCATTCAAATCTTTGTCTTTCCTTATCCACCACGGAAATTGATCAATACTCCTGTAGCCTTCCTTAAATGGTATTAAAATAGCATCACAGTAAGGACACACATGAATCAATTCACCTAGTATAGATTCTTGAGAGGCAAAACAGATTGGGCATTTCATCTTCCCAGTTCCTCAAAAATTTGCAAGGCCTCTTTTGTTTCTTTTACGTCATGAACTCTAAGTATTTTCGCACCGTTTATAGCAGCTATTAAAGCTGTTGAAACAGAACCTATAAGCCTTTCATTTACATTTTTATTTAATATTTCCCCTATAAACCCTTTTCTTGAAGCTCCTAGCACAATCGGGAAACCTAGTGATCTGAAAGAAGATAGCTCCTTCAATATTTGAATATTATGTTGAATTTTTTTGCCAAAGCCAATACCAGGATCTATTGCAATTAAATCTTTTTTTATACCGTTTCCAATTGCAAATAAAGCTCTTTCCCTTAAAAATTGGATTACTTCAGAAACAACATTCACATAACTTGGATTTTTCTGCATTTCTGAAGGTTCTCCTTTCATATGCATGATGATTACACCTGCATTATATCTTTTTATTGTTTCTACCATGCCATCTTTTCTGAGCCCGTAAACATCGTTTATAATTTTTGCACCTTTATCTAAAGCAAATTCTGCTACTTCAGGTTTATAAGTATCCACAGATATAGGCACAGGTAATGAAACTAAATCATCTATTATAGGTTCTATTCTTGAAATTTCCTCTTGTTTTGATATAGGTGTTGATCCTGGCCTTGTACTTTCTGCTCCTACATCGATTATGTCGGCACCTTCCTCTACCATTTTTTTTGCTTGTCTGATTGCATCTGATTTTTTAAGATATTTTCCACCATCAGAAAATGAGTCCGGTGTAATATTCAAAATACCCATTATCCTTGTTTTTTTCAATTCCAATGAATCATCAGCAAATTTCCAAACATATTCATTAGAATCAAAATTTGTAATCACTTCTTCTATCTCTTCTGAAATTTCCCTTCCATTGAAAGGCTGAATAAACATTTTTTTTGAGAGATAATCAAACTGTTTTTTTGTCCCAAATAGAAGTGCGTCAGTTTTTTCCACTTTTAAAGATACTACATTCCATGCTACTGCGCAATCCATTCCTAAACTCAAAGCCTCCTGTTTCAAAATTATGGCATCTTTAATAGGGATGTTTTCAAGTTTAATTATGTAAAATTTCATTTTTGGAGACATTATTTCTTGCCCTTCCTTAGCAACGCCTATCCTGATCATTTCTTCCGAAATTGATTCATCTGTAAGCACTTTTACAAGTGCATTAAACATATTCATAATGTAGATTAAGGATCTAACCTATTCTCTACATTATTGAAAATATTTACTTAGATTAAAACATTTTCCTTTATTTTATTTTTAAACGATTTTTTGGAAATAGAATTCTATTATTTTTTTCTGAAATAATCTTTGTAAGATTTTCAGTATCTAATGTGAAATGAAAAGAAATAAGATATTTTGCTTTTGATTTTTCAAATACATAAATTGAATCGCTATAAGTTGAATGTTTTGACAATACCGCCATTTTTTTGAGGTAATCTGTGAAGGTCATTTCATGAATTAAATAATCAGCATCTTCTGCACCTTTGACCATATTTTCTGAGCGCATAGTATCGCCGCTATAAAATATAACAAAGTCTTTTAATTCTATTCTATAACCATTGTTATCTATAGAATGCGTTCCTTTATAAAATGAAATAAAATCAAAATTTTGATCCTCGTAGTATTCTGCTCTAATTTCGAAACTTTTCGGTGTATATAAATTTTTTAAGAGTTTTTCTGTATTGTTTTTTATTCCTTTCGGACCAACAATGTAAAACGTATCCTTTGAGTTCATAAGTGTTCTGTACCATAAAAATTCTGATAAACCTGAATAATGATCAAGATGCATGTGAGAGATTATTACAGTTTCAATTTTTAATGGATCTAAATTATTATCAAGCATCGCTTGAAGAGTGTGAGGTCCAGTTTCAAACAAAATTTTTTTATTTAAAATAAATGACACATTTTTTCTACCTTTTATAAGGAGTGCTGACCATGTTCCAAGAAATTCAATATTTATCATTGTTATTCTAAATAAAAAAATTATTTAATAATTTTTTTCAAAGCGAATAAGATGTTTCTTCAAGTGTCTGCTTTTTAGTTTCTTTGGCTAAAAATATAGTGATTGTAAAACCTATCAATGATAGAATACCAAAAAGAAGAAGTGAATGAGAGAAACCAAGGAAAATTATCATAGATGGAAAGAAAAATGTTCCAATAACACTTCCAACTCTTGATATTGATGTGGCAAGACCCTGAGCAGAAGCCCTCACACTTGTTGGAAAGAGTTCGGTAGGATAAAATAAGGTAACAAGCCCAGCCCATTGTTCCACAGAAACAAAACTCATATAATAGATCACTAGCCACTCACCAGAAATTCTGACTATTCCACCAAAGATAAGCAGTAATGACATTAATCCCAGACCTAACAAAAGAAGTTTTTTCCTGCCTAACGAATCAATAAGAAACAGTGAAATCACGTATCCTGCGACTATAGCTGCGATAGAAATCAAGATAATTGCATAAAGTGTCGAATAATTGGAAGAGAAAGCGAATTCTTTTATTGTGTACGGATAGTACATTCCCAAACCGTATGCCGCAACATCGAACAGGAACCACACCACTGTAACAAAAATTGTAGGCTTGAGAAGATTCCCTCTAAACAGATCCAAGTATTTTCTAGCATTCTTACTTTGTGCCTCTTTTAATTTTTTATCTGTCACATACGTTTTGCCCTTATATATGAGCCATCTAGGTGATTCTGCCATCTTTATTCTTAATCCTATAATAGGTATGCTTATTAGTGCCCCTGTAAGGAAAAGATACCTCCACCAATCACTTCCCAATGATAATAAAGGTATGGTAACAATAGCCGAAACAAGATTTCCTATCCAATATAGCGAAAGACCAACAGCTTGATATTTTCCCCTGGAAATTGATGGTGTGAATTCTGAAATCAAAGTACTGCTAAGTGGATAATCTCCTCCTATACCAAAACCCAAAAGTAGCCTTGAAATGAATAAAATCAAGAAGTTTGTTGATATTGCTGAGATTATTCCAAAAATGAGAAGAAATATGAGATCTATACCCATCAAGGTTTTTCTGCCCATTTTATCCGAAAGATATCCGAAAAGAAGAGCGCCAAATACTGCCCCAAGCAAGGCTGCAGAGGTTACAAGACCCAATTCATAAGCGTTCAAATTCATCTGGCTTTTTATTGAAAGGATTGCAAATGAAATTATTGTTAAATCGAAGCCATCAAGAAAAAAACCACCTGATGAAACAAAAAGTGCACTTAACCTCAAGCGTTTGTTGATATTTTCTGTAATATCTTGCTTCGCCATAACTCGAAATTACTTTTTGTATTAAAAATTTTTCTTAATCTCGAGTGTGACCGAAAAATAGTAAAGGTCAGTTGATTGTCATAATTTTCTCTTAAA
>JBMFSK010000070.1:0-4520 GCA_049967595.1 Thermoplasmata archaeon | reverse complement strand
CTCAACACACCATAAAGTTAAGAAAAATTTAAATATGATGTTTCTTATTTAAAATTCATGTTAAATGTTTTGTCAATTAATTTCCCATTAATAGGAGAGGCAGAACTTATAGCTATAATAGTGTTGGCATTTTTGATGTATTATTTAACACATGAAATATTTAGGATAGAAAATGTCCTACTATACGGGGATATGATATTTACACTGATGTGGACAATAGCATCTACTACATCAATAGCTTCAGCTTGGGGAATTCCAATGTTTGGTTTGATGGGAACATTATTTTACTATTTATGGTTGGCATTTGCTGGTCTATCAGGACTTTTGATCCTAATTTCATATTTGATGTATATAAGAAAATATTTGCAATTTAAAGAAATTAAAAATAAATTTGCTAAAATAGAAAATGACTATAGAAATTATTCAAACAAATATGAAGAGATAAGTAAGGACATAGAAGAAGTTATTAAGAAAAATTTAAATGAGATAAATGGTGAAATAGATGATTCTCTCGGAAAACTTGAAGATGCAAAAAGGGCACCTGAAAAAATAATTTTAAGTGAAAAGGCTTCTTCTGAAGGTGAACTAATTCCATCCAATTTCAATACCATTATAATAGGTTTGGGAGGTACAGGAACAGGATTGGTATCCGGAGTAGGAGAAAAAATTCAGAGAAGTGAAGAAAATTATTTGAAGAGCTCAATTCTTGATAACTTAATCTCAAGAAACATAATCAAAACTGGAAATGAGCATTTTCTTTTCATACTTTATGATACTAATGGAGATAATATAAATTCAATAAGAAGGAAATATCGCCTAGATGAAAAAGATTCAAAATACATTAACTTAATAAAGACTTTTACATATTCAAATTCTTGGGATTCGAACCATATTTTAAATGCCAATCCTGATCTGGTTGGCACCAATTTTTCGATTGTTCAAGGAACGGGAAATAACCGTAGATTAGGTGTTGCAGCATATAAGGTAATAAGAGATCAATTATTGAATGATATAAAAAATGCAATATCAGAATTGATAAATAGGACTAACATGACTGATACTATTATTTATGTAATAAACTCCTGGGGTGGTGGAACAGGATCAGGAACTTTTGTAAATTTTACAAAAGACTTAAAAGAAAAATTAAATCAGATACCGGCACTGCAAGCGAAACCTCCAGCGATATATGGTATAGGCATATTGCCATCTCAGGATGAAGAAGGGATATTCAGGGCAAATGCATTTGCTGCATTAAAGGAAATGACATTTACAATGAGACCGGAAGAAAAGATAATGGGGGAGGTAAGGAAAAGTCCAATATCAAATCCATTTGAAGCCTACTTCCTTCTATCAAGAGATGAAACAAATATAGGAAGAGATTATGAGATTTCAACCGGCATTTCTAATTTTATCATAGATAATATTACAACAACAAAGATGGAGGGAAATCCACTTGCCTATGATCCTACAGATTTTAGAAACAGATATTTAATATATTCAGGATCAAGTTTTTCATCTATTGAATTTTATACAATATTTTATCCAGCATCAAGGCTCAGCTGGTATAAAGTGATAGGTGTACCAAAGCAGAAGCAATTGGATGAAAAATTAAAGATGACATCAGATACACTGCGTAACATCAAGAGCGAATTAGAAAAATTAAATGGTAAGTTATCAGCATTAAAAAGTGATACTGATTATCTCATAAATACAATATCAACATTTATGTCAACAGAGCCATACAAGAGCTTTATTGACCTTACAAAGAAATGGCAGAATGACACCAATAAAATAAATTCTGAGGTGGCTCCAGATGGGTCAAAAGCCATTAACAAATTGCTAAATGAAGTATATAATATAGAATCAACATCACCAGAATTTCCTAAAAGCCTGCCAAATATTACTCAGAAATTTGGCAATTTTAATGCCATAGTAGAAAGTGAGAAAAATTTCCTGAAATATCCAAAACAAACATCTATTACTTACAGCATTTCAGTAGATCCTGATAAGTTTACTTTACCAACAGAAAATCAAACTGCAGATAAAATTAGCATAGGAAATTTAATGAACCCGCAGATGAACATGGTCAAACTTATCCAGAACATGGGAAAACAGGATGATTTACAGAGTGCTTTCAGAGCACTTGAGAATCCGGTCGGTCAGGCAGGATCTTTAATAAAATTGAATTTTTCTCGTTTAAACAGCCCTATGAACCTAACCAATGATGAGATTAATTTTATAATTGAAACAAATCCAGGCCTAATAAGCAGTAAAGAAAATGTTCCTACGATAAGAAGACCATTAATTAAAGAAATATTGGTACTTACATCTACAAACAGGGAAATCCTTTCTTCACCTACTTTTCCAAGCCCTGATGCATTTAAACAATCATTGATTCAATCTTCTCAAAACGTCAATTACCGTTTAAGTGCAGTTAACTACAGAAAATATTCTATCAGCATGTATAGAATAATGTTCAACATACCAATACTTTATTATTCACCTGAAGAAGATGCAATGATGCCTTTAATCAATAATTATCTGGAAGCGTATAAAAATGAAATAAATAGCAACCTTAGTTACATGTTTATACACCATACACTTTTCTATGATCTTAGTGTTAATGATCTGAAAATCCTTGGTATACAAATAAATGAAAGGGGTACTGCACAAGATATAAGAAATGCGGTAACAAAGTTCTGGATTGACTATGATCCATTAATCAATGAAGATTATTCAGCAAAGCTTTATTTCACATTGACATTTGCAAAGATATCAGGTATAATAAAAAGCTTATCTGACTTAGCTGTACATGAAGTGTTTGAGAAAATATCCGGTATTAACATTAATGAAATTGGAATTCCAGATTTAAATTCAATTAATTCAAAATTATCAGAATTAAGCAGTGGATTAGAAAGACTTCTATCAAAGATAGAGGTACTAAAAGAAAGCATCAAGATAACGGATAGGATATACCAGGCCGGAGACGAAAACTTAAAAAGAATCATAGATACAATGAAGGAAGACATAAATAATAATTATGTATTAGCAAGGGAATCAATAAATGCCGTCAATAATCTTTCTGCAGAAATGAACAAAAAATTAGATGAGATTATGGAAATGTATACAAACAAAAATAGATTGGCTGAAAGAAATACAAGCAGGAGGATTAAGGACAATTTGAATACAATATTAAAGAAATTTAAAGATACAGTAACTAAATTTGAAAATGAAATAATAAATGCCCTATAAAAAGGAGTGCAAGTGAATGAATTCGGATACTGCATTTACGAACTATCTTAGTTCAAAAGGTTTTAAAATAATAATAGCAATGGCGAAACTTCCTGAATACATAAGAAGAAACATGTCTGATCTTAACAGCATCGAGATAAAGGATTTTCAACAAATTTACAGAAAATCACTGGAATATGAAAGTGACGTAAAAGTCATTAAAGAATTGGCTATTAAATATTCGAGCAAATTTGAAAAAATAGAGAAAATATTAGATAACCAAGGCATAAAACTGGCAGAAATAAATACTGGGATGGATGATTTATTTATTGATCTACGGAAGGACCTTGTATCTAAAGTTGAGTGGATCATACATTTGAAAGAAGCAGGAATAGAAGAGATTGATAAAATTGATAATTTTAAATATGAAAAATTCAGGGGCATGAATTCCAGCAACTTTGATCTTACTACTTTTGAATATATTGTTCAATACGTTATAAAAAATAAAAATAAAGCAAATGAGATCATAGATGCTAGGTTAAATAATTTAAGAGAGATTATTAAGAAACTTAATTCACTTGGATTAACAAACATAAATATTGAAGAAGGTAGAAAGAGCATAGAAATGGTTCTATTTTTAGAGAATTCTATAATCAATGCACTTTATAACAATGGTGAAAAGATTAACAATGAGCTGAATGAACTGCTTCAGTTAATTTTAGAAATATCGAACAGGATTGGGCTCAGGGAAATAGAATTCAACAATGAGAAAAGGAGCATACTTAATATTATCACAAACATAATGAAATACGAAATATCCGGTGTTAGAATTAATCATACTGACATTAAAGGTGGATACGATGATGCGCAAAAGATCTACAATTTTTTCATTCAGTTAGAAGGGGCCTGGCAGGTAATAAACAGGGTACTCATATATATTACGGAAAATGAATGTGTAAGAAGTACATTCATAGAATTAAATGAAATAAAAATAAGCATGGATGAAATAAGCAGAAGGCTTAATCAGAGAATTTACGGCATTGCTGAGTACATAAGGGATATAAAAATAAAAATGGACAATTTAAGATTTGTTGAATGTTTATTCAGTCCAGAAAATGAATCAGACCTAATTATAAAAGAAGAGCAGAAAAAAGAAGAACAAACAGAAAATAATAAAGCACTTGTGGAAAAATACTACCAGGAAGGAAAAGATTTAATGGAAAAGGGAAGTTACGAAGAGGCGATAGAAGAGTATGATAAGGCAATTGCCATTGATCCTAACTACAAAG
>JBMFSK010000069.1:0-4684 GCA_049967595.1 Thermoplasmata archaeon | reverse complement strand
AGACGGAAATACCAAGAAAAACAAGACAAATAATTGAAAAACTTCAGATACCTATTATCTAAAATTTGAAAAGTTACGGATTAATGTAAAAATTCAAAAATAAAAAATGAGAAAAGGAATTTATTTCCTTTCTTTTAAAGGAACAAATTTCCTAGGTTCTGGACCTTTGTAGACAGCTCTCGGTCTTATAAGTCTATGCTGTTCTTCAACATATTCTATGAAATGAGCTTGCCATCCCGTAACCCTTGAAAGAGCAAATAGACCTGTGTATATGTTATTTTTAAGTGGAAAGCCAATAGACATATATACAATACCTGAATAATAGTCAGTGTTTGGATAGATGCCTTTTGCACTGTACTGCTTCAGGCCAAGTTCCTCTAATTTTGTTGCAACTTTAAAGAGCTTATAGGCTTCTGAATTATTCTTAGCTAATTTTTCTGCATATGCCCTGAATATTTTAGCCCTGGGATCATAAGTCTTATAAACCCTATGACCGAATCCCATTAATCTCTTGCTACCACCCAGAATATTATTCTTGAACCAATCCTCTACCTTGCTCTCATCTCCTATCTCTGCAAACTGAGCTATTGCAGCTTCAGCAGCGCCACCATGCAATGGTCCCTTTAATGCAGCTAGTGCAGCTGTAACTCCAGAATATATATCAGAGAGCGTAGAAACCGCAACCAGACCAGCAGTTGTTGAGGCTGGTACTTCGTGATCGGTGTAGAGAATCAACGCTGTATTCAATGCATCCACCATTTCTTTTGTTGGTTCTTTCCCAAAAGCAGCTTTTAAGAAACTTTTAGCTAAACTATCTGAATGCTCAGGCAGTGCGGGTGGCATACCCATAAAATGCCTGTATACGTTTGCAGTTATTGCAGACATTCTTCCTATTGAAACCGCAGCTACATCCCTGTTTGTATCCTTATTCCATTTAAACTTTGTTTCAGCAGAAGCAAATGCTGCGAATGCTGCCATTTGCATAGCTACAGAATCAGAATCCCTCGGCAATTTCCTTATTGTATCTACAATATAATCAGGTATATTGTACCCTTTCTCTATGTTCTCCTTAAATTTCTTCAGTTTTTCCTCATTTGGAAGTTCCCCATATAGGAAAAGATACTGTATCTCCTCTACTTGAGCTCCACTGTTTACAACATCCTCTATGGAATAACCTCCATACCTCAAAATTCCTTTCTCGCCATCAATTGTGGTGAGCCTAGTCCATTTAATATTAACATCTTCCAATCCTCTGCTTATTTCTTCACTTTCAGGCATAAAAACACCTCAAAAAACACAAATACATGAATCTATTTAAATATTATTAAAGTTAATTTAATAAAATATTAATAAATATTATTTTTCAAAATTATAAAATAATTTACAAAATTTTTTTAATATATTAGGAAAATTTTTAAAAATTTTTTAAATTTAAAAAAAAATTAAAAAATAATAAAAAAATCGCATTTTAATTACTTAAATTTTAAAAAATAAATATAAATTTTTAAAAGAATTTGTGGCAACATTTATATAAAGCTATTACAATTTCTCTTGTAATTAGAATGTGGTGGTTAAAATGGTTGGAATAAGTGATTTAAGTAAGAGAGTGTCGAGGAAGGTTAATGTCACGCAGAGAGATGCTAAAGAGATCATAGAATCATTTTTGGAAGAAATAATTGGTGCTGTAAACAACAATGAGAAAGTCAGCCTTGTTGGATTTGGAATATTTGAAAGAAAGAAACAAAAAGAAAGGAAGGCGCTAAACCCTCAAACAAAGCAGGTTATTAAGGTTCCAAGTAAAAGTAAGTTCGTTTTCAGGGCATCTAGTAAAATTAAATATAAATAATTTTATCCCTTTTCTTTTTTTGTTACTTCAACATTCTTGATTGATGTAACAGGGTATTGCCCATGTTCATCTTTTTCCAGGTATTTTACCATGTCCCATATGGTCAGTAATGCAACTGTGACACCTACTAAAGCCTCCATTTCTACACCTGTTTTGTAATGTGCCTTAACGGTGCACTCTGCTTTTACCCTATTTTCATTTATTGTAAATATCAATTCTGCATCCTCCAATGGTATAGGATGAGCATGCGGTAAAAGGTTATGTGTGTTCTTTATTGCCAAAAATGCTGCTGCCCTAGAAAATTCAAAAACATCCCCCTTTTTTATTTTTTTATTCTCTATTGCTTGCACAGTAGAAATCCTTAAAACTATTTCACCTACAGCCGTGGCAACTCTCGGCACAACATCCTTATCACTTATATCTATCATATTATAAGATTAAATTATAATCTTATATATTTTTTCATTTCTTATCCAGAATAATTCTTGCATCTACTATCGTTACCCCATTTTCATAAACTAATGTAGGATTTGCATCCAGTTCTTTTATTATAGGAAAATCTGTCACTAACTGGGAAATTCTGCTAATGGCATCACTCAATGCCTCAATATCCCTTGGCTTATCTCCTCTTGCACCCTCAAGAATTGCTTTTCCGTTAAGCTCTTTTATCATATCAATGGCTATTGATTTAGAAAATGGTGCTATCCTAAAACTTACATCCTTCATTACTTCAACAAATATTCCCCCAAGACCAAACATTATTGTTGGCCCAAATTGCACATCTTTTGTAGCTCCGATAATGCTTTCTGTACCTTGCGGTACCATTTCCTGTACTGCAATGCCTATAATTTCAGCATCTGGAACTTTTCCTTTAACATTATTTAAGATCTTATCGTAGGCAATTAAAAGCTCTTCTTTGCTTTTTATGTTAAGGACTACACCTCCAACATCACTTTTGTGTATAACTTGCGGTGAAACAATTTTAGCTACAAGTGGGGAATTCAATGAATCAGCTAATTTTAATGCCTCTTCCTTAGATTTTGCCAATTTTGTTTTTGCAACAGGGATTTTATAAGATTCCAATATTTCTTTTGCCTCAATTTCCGTGACAAAATTTCTCTTCTCTTTCTCTATTTCATCAAATATTTTTTTTACTTTCTCTGAATCTACATCTTCAAACCTGTTGAATTCATCAAATCCCTTTTCAATAAATCTTCCATACTCTCTCAACGATGATATGGCACTTATTGCCCTATCTGGAGACCTATAAACTGGTATTCCCTTCTTTTGTAACCATTCAATAGCTCTTTCAGTTATTTCACCACCTATATAAGAGACTGTAACAGGTTTATTTGTTCTATTACAATTTGTGGCCTCAAAAATTTCCATAGATAGCTCCCTGGGATCTGAAACCGATGTTTCGCAATATAAAACTGTTACACCATCCACCCAAGGATGCTGAAGCGCTATTTTCAATGCCTTTCCATACCATTCAGCAGAAGCCATTCCAGTTATATCCACAGGATTTTTTGCACTTCCAAAATCAGGCATAATTTCCTTTAATTTTTGCTTTAAATCTTCTGGTGGGTCTTTTAATGAAATACCGAATTTTTCTGCTGCATCAGTTGCGAGAACACCAACACCACCACCATTTGTAATTATCAAAAGGTTATCCCCTTGCATTGGTGGTTGCAAAGAAAGAGCTAATGAGCGGTCAAATAAATCATCAAGTGTATATGCTTGAATGACCCCTGCTTGTTTAAATGCTGCTGAATAAACTTTACCTGAACCAGCAAGGGAACCTGTATGTGAAGCAGCGGCTAAAGATCCTCGTGCAGATACCCCAGACTTTAAAGCTACGATAGGCTTTTCCAAAATTTTTTTACTTACATCTATGAACTTTCTTCCATTTTTAATACCTTCAACATACAAAGAAATACATTTAGAATCATCATCATCTTTAAAATAATTTATTACATCTGCAAAATCAAGGTCGCTCATATTCCCTATACTTATCAGATAAGACATACCTACTCTATCAACCCACGTCCTGCTATCCAAAGCTATTAATAAGGCACCACTTTGTGAAATCATAGTTATTTTTCCAGGATAAGGTAAATATGGACCGAAAGAAGCATTCATTTTCATGGGGTTACTCATTATTCCCACAATGTTAGGACCTAGTATTCTCATCCCATATTTTCTTGCAATTTCAACAATTTTTTCTTCCAGATCTTCTCTACCCACTTCACTAAAACCTGAGGCAATTACAGCAACTCCCTTAACACCTTTTTTTCCGCATTCATCTATAACGGATGGTGTTATTGATGCTGGTACCGTAATAACTCCTAAATCAACGTCTTCTGGTACGTCGAGAATACTATGATAACATTTTATATCCAAAATTTCATCTGCTTTAGGATTAACTGGAAATATTTTACCCTGATATTTTGAATCAATTAAATTTTTAACCACAGAAAAACCTATAGAATGTGGATCTCTAGATGCACCTATTATCGCTATAGACTTCGGCTTAAACATACTATCAAGATTTTCCATAAATTTACACCTCAAATTTTATTTTAAACGCATAAAAAGATAAATACTTAATTACTTTTAAAATTTTTCCGAAAATAGTTTTTTGATACCTTTTTAAATCTTATCCGTGAATTTTAAATATAAGCACAATATTCAGATACATTACCTTTAGGCAAAGTGCACTCAATGATCGTAATGATTATTGGGGAAGGGCTTAGATCTTAGGATCAATGAAGCCAATCATAGGTGTTCCGGTCAAATGGGTCAGTGCACCTATTTGTCTGCTCAAGCCAGCTGGTG
>JBMFSK010000068.1:0-4748 GCA_049967595.1 Thermoplasmata archaeon | reverse complement strand
AAAAAAGAAAAAGAAGGATATTACGCAAAAAATCCAGAGTTAAGGTTTAAAATATTAAAAATTTTGTCAGTGAAATATTAATATTAATTTTTTAATTAAGAGAAAGCAAAATAAATAAGAGAAAATACTTTATTGATAATTGTAATATAGTTAAATATGAAGGGCTATATGACCATGGCTGATTTTGATTTAAAAGGTAAAAGAGTTCTTCTTAGATTGGATTTAAATTCACCTGTAAATACAGAAACTGGTGAGATTACAGATATTTCAAGATTTATAGCTCATTTGGACACTTTAAAGAATCTTGGTGAATCCAAAGTGGTTATTATGGCACATCAATCAAGACCCGGTAAAAAAGATTTCACCACAACAAAAAAACATGCTGAAATACTTTCAAAATTACTGAGAAGGCCTGTTACATACATTGATGGTCTCTTTGAAACTTTTGTAATAGATAAAATAAAACAGATGAAAGATGGTGAAATAATATTTTTAGAGAATACCAGGTTCTATTCTGAAGATGTAGTTCTTGCTGAAGAGCCACTTTCAGTACAAAAGAAATCACATATAGTAAAAAAGCTTGCACCTCTATTTGATTATTTTATTAATGATGCATTTGCAGCTGTTCACAGACCACAGACTACACTTGTCGGATTTTCAGAGGAAATGCCAAACCTTGCTGGCATTTTAATGGATAAAGAAATCACAATGCTTTCAAAGTTCCTGGTGGATGATTCAAGACCAAAAATGGCAGTTCTTGCAGGTGCTAAAGTGGATGATTCATTAAAGGTCGCAAAAAATTTTCTTGAAAAAAATATAGTTGATAAAATAATCACTGGAGGTTTGCTATCGAATTTATTTTTCCTTGCAAAAGGTATAGATATAGGAAAGTCAAACAAAGAATTCCTTAAAAATGAGTTGGGTAAAATAGAACCTTTAGTGGAATTATGCAAATTTTTGCTGGATAAATACGGTGATAAGATAGAACTTCCTGTAGATTTTGGCATTAACAAAAATGATTCTAGAGCAGAAATATCAATTAATGATTTACCTACAGAATATTCAATAATGGATATAGGATTGGGTACAATTGAAAAATATAAAGAAATATTAAGTGGAGCGAAAGCTGTAATATTAAACGGTCCGATGGGTGTTTATGAAATGGACGATTTTGCCATAGGCACGATAGAAATATTTACAGCAATAGCAGATCTAGATAGTTTTAAAGTAGCTGGAGGAGGACATACTATATCAGCAATTTCCAAGCTAGAATTGAATAAAAAATTCACACATGTAAGTGTAGGTGGAGGGGCATTGATAAACTTTTTATCCGGTGAACCTATGCCAGTTATAGATGCCTTAAAATCATCAAAGAAAAAATTTATGGAGGATAAAAAATGAAAATATACAAAGTGATTGGGTCAATAAAAAATGTTAATAAATGGGAAAGCATAAGCAAAGAGATAGCGGCAAAAAGCAAAGAAATGGCCATAGATGAATTTTATGCCCTCTTAGGGAGCACTTACGGAAAGAAAAGAAGGGAAATCAGGATTGAGGATGCATATTCAATACCTTTAAAAGAAGCCACAGATTCAAGAGCAATTTTCAAAGTTAAAAAGCATGGTGAAGATCATGGAGAATGAGAATGCACTGGAAAATTTATTAGCTACTGCAGATGTATTAAAAAAGCACATCGAAAATTTGAATGTTCAAATACAGTTTCTCAGGGAGCAGAGGGAAGAACATTACAATGCAAAACTAACGCTTGAAAGTTATTTGAAGCTTGAAAATGAGGAAATTCTTATGGATATAGGCGCAGATACATTTGTTTATTGTAAGGTAAGCGAAAAAAAGAAGGCAATGATATCAATAGGTTCAAATGTTATTCTTGAATATGATATACCTAAAGCAATCGAAACTCTGAATTCCCGTATAAAAGATCTAGAAGAGGCAGAGAAGAAATTTTTACAGGAAAATGAAAAAGCACAATCACAGTATTCAGCGGTAGAAAGAAGAATAGAAGAGATATACAGTTCATACAAAGGTAAAGGAAATGTTCAATCGCCTTAAAGAAAAATTAAACATATTTAAGAAAAAGGTATCTGAAGAAGTTAAAGATGAAGGCCTTACCGAGGGTCTTGGGAAAAAAATAAACGAAAAGCGATTAGAGGAAATACTGGATGATTTTGAAATTTCTTTACTAGAGAGTGATGTGGCATATGATGTTGCAGAGGAAATAAGAAATAGAATAAAGGAAAGTATTCTAGGGAAAAAATTAAAATGGGGGCAAGATCCAGAAAAGGTTGTTGAGGAAATAATAAAGAAAACAATATATGATATTTTGAACGTAAATTCTGTGGATCTTATCGAAACGGTTAGAAATGCAGAAAAACCATATGTGATTATGTTTCTAGGCATTAACGGTACTGGAAAAACTACTACAATAGCCAAAGTTGCCTATCTTTTAAACAAATATAATTATTCAGTAGTTATTGCTGCAAGCGATACATTCAGAGCTGGGGCAATTGATCAGCTTGAGTACTACGCAAAAAATCTTAATGTAACGTTAATAAAACACCAGCCAGGTAGTGATCCTGCAAGTGTAGCCTTCGATGCCATTTCACATGCAAAAGCAAGAGGAAAGCATGTGGTATTAATAGATACAGCAGGTAGAATGCAAACTAACAAAAACCTTATGGAAGAAATGAAAAAAATAAAAAGAGTAGCCAAACCAAATATGATTATATTCATAGGAGATGCACTTGCTGGAAATGATATTGTTTCTCAAGCTTCAATATTTGAGAAAGAAGTAGGATTTGATGCTGTAATACTATGCAAAATTGATGCTGATGCGAAAGGAGGTTCTGCAATAAGTATTGCACATCAATTAAAAAAGCCGATCTTATACATAGGTACAGGCCAGGATTATAAAGATATCGTTAAATTTTCACCAGATTTTATTACAGACAAATTATTTTCTAAAGATAATGGATCTTGAATTTTCTTCTAAATTTTATTACTTCTTCGGAAACGTTTCTTTTAAGACCATTTACCATTAGATCTGATAAATAATCGATATCTTTTTTGTCAAACCTAAGTCTAGATATTTCATTAGTACCAATTCGACCTACACAATCTATAATTATTCTTGACTTTTCTAATTTTGTGCAATACTCAGGATTTTTCAAAAAAATCTGATGAGAAGATGTATAAAAACCATTAAATGATCTTATACCAAAATTCTTTTCATCAAGCAATTTTGCCAGATATTTTGAATTTTCTATAACCCTATTTGAATAATTAATTGAGTGCCTTTTCATTTCTTCCATTGCCTGAACAAGGGCCGCTATCCTGTTAAGATGATAATTGTCCATAGTTCTCCAAACTATATTTTTTCTTACTTTTTCAAAAATTTCATCATTGTTAGTGAGTAAAATACCACCTTGAGGCCCAAAAAAGCTCTTGTGAGTTGAACCATAAACAAGATCTGAATTCTCAAATATGTCATTTTGAAAATTTTTTCCTACAATAAGACCCATAATATGTGATGCATCATAAATGATGCTGAATGAATACTTCTGAGATATTTCTTTAATATATTTTAGGTCATAAGGAAATAACATGTAACTTGCACCTAAAACAACGGTATCTGGCTTGTATGATTTGACCTTTTTTTCAAATTTTTCAATGTCTATGTTCCATGATGAAATATCAAAGGGTATAGGTTCATATTTCATTGATAGGATATCAGGCAGGTAATTGGTGGAATAACCGTCATATCCGCCAAATTCAGGGTCAATAGCCATTATTTTATCATTCTTTTTTGTCGTTGATAGAAGAGCTACCATTGCAGATATATGCCCCGATAATGGCCGAATTTCAGCAAATTTTACGCCAAAAATTGATTTAGCTAATTTTTCTCCATAATTAAGAATTGAATCAAAATATTTAGTACCTCCATAGGCATTTTTCACTTTGATACCATGAATGGAGGAGTCCATCATAAGTGAATATCTAGAGGCTAGATCGGAGCCCAATATAATCTTTACTTTTTCACTGATTATATTTTCACTAGGTAATAGATTAATAGAATTATTTCTATAAAAATTATGTTTTTCAACAAGAGAAATAACTTTATTTTTCATAATGAAGAAAATTTATCTTCAAGCTCAGAATTTAAATGATCTAATAATTCTTCTATATTATCACTTTCTATTGTTGATATCTCTCCATCAGAAGATGTAATTCTTGCAACAAAAGTATCTCCATCCCGGACAATTTCAACATCAAAAATTTTTTTCATAATTTTCACCTTACTAAAAAATATTTTTAAGGGGTGGTTCCCCTTACTTTTTTAGTAAAATTTCTATTGATGATACGTTGCTTTCTCTATCCTCGCTCTTGATCTTCTCTGTTCCAAGTGTTACGTTATAATTTAGATCATTCAAAAATCTATTCCTGACAATCTCTGAAATATCCACTGCTTTGTTTATGGATTTACCTCTTGCCTTGATTACAACACTTTTCGCACCATTGTTAAACTGTGTTACTACTGCTAAGACATAGTTCATTGTAGGCTTTTTTCCAACATACACAACGTTTTCATCGCTTTTTGCAATGTTTTCTGGCATATATAAGACCTCCTTTTTGTTATGTAAAATCATTTATGAGTTTCCTATATTTAAAAATTTCTGGAGAATGATCTGACAAATGTCAGATTTATATATCGTATTTTATTACAATATTTT
>JBMFSK010000067.1:0-4777 GCA_049967595.1 Thermoplasmata archaeon | reverse complement strand
AACTGGACAATTGGATACTATGTAATGAACTTTGGAGATGGATCGCCAATAACAATAACGCCTGTATACTACAACTTTAGTTCAGGCGTTTTTGAATCAAATCTACTAAGCCACATTTTCACAAGAGGTGGCTTTTATGTTGTTAATTTCACAGTAGTTACATATAATGAATCATTGTTTTCAAGTTCAATTGTTACGAACAATACAACAAGCATACAATATTTGCCTTTGAGTGATTATAGCCAGGTAATAAGCTCAAACCAGCACTATGAAGTATCATACATAAGGACGGTATATGTTGCAATGCCTCAGGAGCAGGTTGGAATACAGAAAGCACCCGTGAGCACACAGACGTCTCAAGTAATTAACGTTGCTGAAGTTGCTCCAGGAGGACCTTATTCTTTCGATCCCGCAGTAGATTATGATATAGTCGGATTTGAGGACATTGAAAATGTTTATGAAACATTACTCCAGTATAATGGTTCTTCGACCTCAAATGAATTTCCAATGGTGGCTACTGAAATACCAACAGTTGCGAATGGAGGCATATCACCAAATTACCTAAATTATACTTTCCAAATAAGGTCAGGATTAAAATTCTCGAACGGAGATCCACTAAATGTCTGGGATGTTTACGTTAGCTATGTAAGAGCACTTTTGTTTGTTCAGGGATCACCAGGTACAGCAGACTGGATTATAGCTCAGGATTTATTACCTGAAGGAGGTTTTGCATCAGGTTTATTTACAAATGGAACTGCACTTTATGACAATATAACTAGAGCAATTACATACAACAATGCTACGCAAACAATAACATTTCACTTGCTTAAACCAGATCCTGCTTTTCTTGATTATGTGGCGGATCCTGAAGGAGGGGGAATAATGGACTGGAATTGGTTGGTTCAGCACGGAGCAGGTATTCAATTTACGCCAGCAGGTTTTCTCAATTACACCTTATTCTCCAATGAAGGAAATTATAATACATATTTAGAATACCATATGATGGGTTCAGGTCCATTTATGGTAGGAAATTATCTTCTAGGCCAATCAATAACTTTATTGCCAAATCCAAATTATACTCCAATACCTGGAGTTCCAGGTTATGATCATAAAGCAAATTATACAATTAATATACAATGGGTAAGAGATCCTGAAACTGCAATGTTAATGCTTGAAAGTGGTCAAACAGATTTCGCTTATGGTTTACCAAATTATTACTATCCTAATCTACTAAAATTGGAGACAAATGGTAAAATTTCAATTACTAATTTCCCAACACTTACAATATCATGGTTCCAATTTAATTTTAATATAAATACCACAATGCTCTCAGGTTTAGGGTCTTCATTCCATATACCACAATACTATTTTACTAATTTAGACGTTAGAAGAGCATTTGCCTATGCTTTTAATTATAATAATTACTTAAATGAACTAATAGGGAATAAGGTTTACGGAGTAAATTTTGGTTTTCATTATACTGGTATAATACCAAAAGGTATGCCTGGTTATCTTAATACTAGTCAATTAGAAGAAATGGGCGCTATAATACCTACATATAATCTTACATTAGCAAGGCAATATTTAGAGCAATCTGGACTATATAATGTTAGCATTAACATTCCAATAATAGTTCAATCAGGAGACCCGATTGATTATGCTGCTGCGGAACAGTGGGCTAGTAATTTAAATTCAATAGATCCAAACATACAAGCAACTGCTATGTATTTGGAATTTAATCAAATAACAGCCTATACAGCAAACCAAAATCCAATGCCCATTTATTATGGTAGCTGGGGTCCTGATTATCCATTTCCATCAGATTATGTTGTACCAATGTACTCATCGTCTGGTTTCTTTGGCGGTGCAGCTGGTTGGAACAATACTACTTTAAATATCAGTGGCCATCCAAATCAAGAAAAAATTATAAACCAAATGAATCAATACATACTGGATGGTGAAAATACTGGTAACTATACACAAGCACTAAAATACTATGATCAGGCAGAAGTTTTAGCAGTAAATATGACATTTTATGTATATCTTATACAACAAAATCAATTCTGGATTTATTCAACATCTATAAAAGGATTACAATATGAAGAGAATCCTATAAGTAATGGTGATGGGCCATTAGTATACATATATCTATACAAATAAATTTTTTATTTATTTTTTTAATTGGTAAAATTAATTTGTAGAGTCCCATTTTGTTTAACTATTATGTTTTTCGGTTAATTTTTCGAATCAACCTTTCATTTCTTTTGAGATAAGATTTTCAGAGACTATTATTCGTGCTTTAAATGCACATTTTGAAATTCATTTCAAGAACAATCCTAACCTCAAACTATATATCGGGTTTTACCCAGTCAAACAACAGAGGGTTCAGATTGTTCTCCGATCATCTTGATATATTTTGATTCAATTTCATCTGTATCTGCAGAAGCTTCATAACTTAGCCTTCCTCTTTTTGCACTTACTATCTTCTTGCTCTTACTTGTTATAATTCTGCTACGATATTTCCATTTCAAATCTATATTCATTTTATTTATGCTTTCACCTCCTTTAGAAAGGCATATATTGAAATAGCCTTTCTCCATTTAAGGAAAAAGCATTTCAAACTAAACATTGGTAAAATTAATTAATAAAATTTAATTATCATATTTTATGATTTTAAATATTTTCTATAAAAAATTAAATTTACCTATGACAAAACCATTTAGAATTTCTCTAGGTAGTTCAGAAAATTATGAGGGATTTATTTTAAAAATTGAAACAGATGATGGAATAACGGGCATAGGAGAAGCAGTACCTACACCATATATAACTGGAGATACAATGGAATCCATTGAAGGGGAATTGAAAAATTTAGAAAAATTATTAGTAGGTAAAGAAGAAAGTCAAGAAAATATAAATGATATTTTAAAAAAGAATTTTAAAGGATCAAAAGCAAGTCGGGCAGCAATTGATATGGCCCTTTGGGATATTATGGGTAAACGTGCTAATCTTCCAATCTACAAAATTATAGGTGGTACAAAAAAGGATATAAAAACATCATTAACCATTGATCTAGCTCCTCCAGAAGAGGCTAAAAGAATGGCATTACAATTTTTAAATGAAGGAGTTAAAGTTTTCAAAATAAAGCTTGGATCTGGGATTCAAGAAGATATTGAAAGAGTAAAGGAAGTAAGAAATGCAATAGGAAATGAAAAAATGGCTTATGTTGATTTTAATCAAGCATATGATGCTAAACGAGCTTTAAAAGTTATTGATGCTATAGAAAGATATGATATCGAGTTCATAGAACAACCTGTACCTGCATGGGACTTGAAATCGTTGAAGTTTGTCAGGGAAAGAACAAATATACCAATAATGGCTGATGAATCTTTAATGTCCATCCACGATCTGGAGAAGATTGTGCATTTCGAGGCTGCAGACATGATCAATATAAAATTAATGAAAACTGGCGGCATTACGGATGCAATAAAATTGGTTGATGCTGCTGAATTGTTTAATATACCTGTAATGATAGGTTGTATGGTAGAGACAAAAGTTGCTGTAGCGGCAGGCTTAAACATTGCACTAGCTAAAAAATGGGTAAAATATGCAGATCTTGATGGCTTCACATCGTTAAAAGAAGAAATAACAGAAGATGGTCTTGATCTGAAGAATGGAGAACTTATGCTCAAGGATTATCCAGGATTGGGTGTAAAGCTAAAAGATGTATTATGAAAATGTTCACCGGTATCTATTTCCCAGAAAAGGGCATAAATGTTAATGCAGAAAAATATTTCATTCCTGCATCAAACACGAAGATATTTACATCATATTATGCGTTAAAGGTTTTGGGTGATGATTACGAATTCTCATCCTGTTATGCAATAAAAAATAAAAAACTCTATATAAAAACATTAGGCAATCCATTGATAACGCAGAACGATCTTCTGGAAATGATAGGCCATATAGAGGAAAAGGTCGAGGAAATAATACTTTTTTACAGATATATCCACCCCACTGAAAGACCACCGGGCTGGTGCATAGATGATATTCACGAACCATATGCACCTCCTGTAAGCGAAATTAACTATGAATTGAACAGAATAAAGATAGATGGAAATGGAATTTTTCCAGAAAACAACTTTTTCAGCATAGTTAAACATAAAGGTAAAAATCATATTGAAAATAACAAAATATTTTTTAATAAGGAGTTCACTTTTTCTCCAGATAATCCTTTATATATTTTTGAGAATTCACTAGCATTTTTATTAAAGAAGAAAAATGTTGCAGGAGAAAATCTAAGAATTTATAATAAAAATTTCAATGTTTCATGCGAGAGCTTTGCCAAGCACAACATTTCAGAAATTTTGAAAATCATGAACAAAGAATCAGAAAATTCTATTGCAGAATTGCTCCTTCTTTATACTGGAATGAGAGCAAATCAAACAGGTCTTAAAAGAAGTTTGAAATATATGAAAAGGCTCTTGAACGAGGAGGGAATAAGAGATTTTGTTTTCTACGATGGTTCAGGCCTGTCAAATTACAATATTGCCACGCCTAGATCAATAGTTTCGGTACTAGACAAACTAATTGATAATAGAATATTCAATGATTCGCTTCCAGTAGGAGGCGTGGACGGTACCCTTAAAAATAGGCTTGATAAAAGGGTCAGGGCAAAGACAGGAACATTGAAACATGTTCAGAACCTTTCCGGTTATTTTGAAGGCCATCCATTTTCCATTACTGTGAATAATGCTGCAAATGTAAAAAAGGCCAGGAA
>JBMFSK010000066.1:0-4961 GCA_049967595.1 Thermoplasmata archaeon | reverse complement strand
TGTAGTCAAGAACTATTTGCTTAGCTTCCCTGAACTGCCTTGCTGTTTCAAAAAGGTTTATCGTAAGGAAGCTTTAGTTTAATAGTCCTGAACGTTATTTAATAGATTACCAAACGTGTTAATAAGAATTTCTGTGAGGGGGAAGTCCATGTATTTGCTCCCTGAAGGTAGAAGTTTTACAGCTTCACCCAAACCCCTACGATAATTTATTGAAGCACGAATTCTTTTAGCTTTAAAGAAAAAATAAATTTTGAAAGAAATACTTATACAAAAATTAAGAATTTGCGAAAGGTAGAGTATTTTGAAATTCAGGAAAGAAATGTTATGACTTTTTAAAAGGAAATATATATATACCCTTATGTCATCAAAAATTTTGATAATAAAAGCATAAGATCAAGCAAATCAAAATTGAGATCTGTAGAGATTGCAGATTCTATGAGATATAAAATCATTAAAGAGAATGCTAATCTTTGAAACAATAGATACAACTTCAAAATCTTATGCATAGTCAACATAGAAATTAAAATTGTGATAGTTATGATAAAATCATTTGAATTGAGTTCAATAGAAGCTAAAAGGTATTTGAAAGGCGAAACCCCGCCTACTGAGATCAGAATCGATACAAATTCGACTGTAACTGAAATCAGGGCAATTGATGGCAAACAGGCATTCATAGATTTTAGGTTTACAGCCAACTATTATGGTTTGGGAATAATTTCCATGGAAGGAACTTTGATATGGGAAGGTGACGTATCCAGATTAGAAAAAGAGTGGAAAAATAATCATAAACTTCCCGATGATAGTGTTACAGAAATACATTCTGTAATTGTAAACAGTTGTATAATAGAATCAGTAATAATCAGTAAAGAGATAAGGTTACCCCCACCAATTCCTTTACCTGTTCAGATGCAAGCGCAAAAGCCCAAGCCCCCTGATGGCATGGATTACCACTAATATTCACGCCACCTATATCCACATTTGGTGCAAATGTAAAATCTTGTTTCTGGTTCATCAGCAGCACGTGTCTGTTTTAGCATCCAATATGCACCTCTATTACCGCATTTCGGGCAAGTGACGCTTTCATCAACCGGAAGAACACTAAATTCACTATCTATTAATATAACTTCTTTCTCTTTTGCCTTATCTACAATCTTATCGTTTTTTTCATTTTTTGAAATTGGCATTTCGTAGCCGCATTTTGAACATATCCATTTGCCATTTCTGGGATACATTAAAGATCCGCACTTTGGACAAAACATATTAGTCAAGAAATTGCTTATCATATTTAAGCGCTTCGGAAAAATAAAACATATTTAAAAGGCAAGATTTTTTATTTGTTTTTTGTTTGGAATTGTTTTTCTTTGGAAATGGATTCAACGACCTCTTTATATTTCCTGAATAAGTTTTCTGATGACTTTCTATCTTTAGATTCAGAGTAAATTCTAATTATCGGTTCTGTTCCTGAAGGTCTGATAAGTACCCAAGAATCCCCATCATAAACTTTAATACCATCAATATCAAGAACCCTATCACCCTTTACGGATGATTTTATAGTGTCCATAATTGAAATCATATCTTCTCTGTTTACACTCACTGAACCTTTTTTTACATAATACTCAGGGAGCTCAGAAATCAGGTCACTTATACTTTTTTTATGTTTGCTTATAATCTCTAAAATTTTTGCCATTCCCATTGCACCATCCCTGCAGTATTGCATTTCAGGAAATATCAAACCACCATTATCTTCTCCGCCAAATACAGCATTTAATTCGATCATCTTTCTTGCTATTATTGGTGCACCTACTCTTGTGTAAACTACCTTTCCCCCTTCTTTTATTGCAACTTCTTCTACAGCTTGTGAAGCACTTACAGGTAAAACAATGTACCCTTTATTGTTTTTTAAAATGTGTTTTGTAATCAGGGCCAAAATTTTATCCCCTGGAATAAAATTTCCATTTTCATCAACAAAAACAACCCTGTCTGCGTCACCATCATGGGCCACACCTAGATCATAATTTCCCTTGGTAAATTTCATCAATTCCTGAAGATTTTCTTCCTTTGGTTCCGGATTATGTCCACTAAAATATCCATCCGGATTGCAGTTAATGGTTGTATACCTTACATTTAATTTTTTCAAAAGAAAAGGTGATGTTAGATATGAGGGGCCATTAGAACAGTCAACAAGTACTTTTAGATTTGAATTTTTTATTGAATTTCGGTCTATGAGATTTAATACACCTTCTATATAATTTCTGTTTATATTTTCTATCCTATTATATGAACCAATGCTTTTCCAGTCCAGATTTTTTATTTTATTTTCAAAATAGATATCTTCTATAATATTTTCCTTTAATTCATCAAGTTCTGTACCATCATAATCTATGCATTTTATACCATTATACTCTGGAGGATTGTGACTGGCTGTTATCATAATACCAAAATATCCTAAATTTTTTGAAGCAAATTGGAGTGTAGGTGTAGGCACTATTCCAGCATCATAAACATTTATTCCGGAAGAAAGTAAAACAGAAATTACATTCATTTTTACCATATCACCAGATATTCTTGTATCCTGACCTATAATCAAGGATTTTTCAGGTCCAATAAATGTAGCTATTGCTTTTGTTACTTTTGTAATAAATTCATTGTTCAGATCCAAATTTACTAATCCCCTTATACCATTTGTACCAAATAGTCCTTTTCTAGATGCCATAAATGATTAATTGATTTCATGGATAAATTTTTTCTCATGTTTAATTTTTGAAAAAATTTTAATTTTTAATAAAAAAATCTAAATTTTTTATTATTTTTGAAATTTTTCATAAATATATAATAAATAAAAAAAGATTTTTAAATCTTTTTTTAATTACCATTATTATGAATGATCTTTTAAAGAAACTTAGAGAAAAATTTGATGAAAATGAAATAAAGAAATTAGAAGACATAAAAAATGAAGAGCTATGGAAATTCCTAGAGATATACATCGAATTATTGAACCCAGAAAAGATTTTTGTCGTATCTGAAAGGGAAGAGGAAGCTGAAATTGTAAGAAAAAAATCTCTTGAAGAAAAAGAGGAAAGAAGTCTTTCCAAAAAAAATCATACCTATCACTTTGACAATTACTACGATCAGGCAAGGGATAAAGAAAATACAAAAATTTTGTTAAAGGAAAAAATAGATGTTCCTTTTGTCAATGTAATGCAGCAGGATGAGGGTTTAAATAAAATACATTCACTGATGAAAGATCAGATGAAAGGAAGAACCATGTTCATAGGTTTCTTCTCCCTCGGGCCAAAGGAATCTAATTTTTCCGAGCTTGCAGTTCAACTTACAGATTCAGCTTATGTTATGCACAGTGAATTAATGCTATACAGAAATGCATACGATAAATTCTTAAAAAATAATAATATAAAATTTCTGAAATTTGTGCATTCTCAGGGTGAACTAGACGAGAGAAAAACAAGCAGGAATTTAAAAGATAGAAGAATATATTTCGATCTTGAAAATAATACAGGTTACGCGGTAAACACACAGTATGCAGGCAACTCCGTAGGTTTGAAAAAACCCGGATTCAGAATCACAATCAGCAATGCAACGAAGGAAGGTTGGTTATCCGAGCACATGTTTTTAATGGGTGTAAACGGCCCTAATGGGCGAGTAACATACTTCACGGGTGCTTTTCCATCCATGTGCGGTAAAACATCTACGTGCATGGTTCCTGGAGAGAGATTATTGGGTGATGATCTTGTGTTCATAAAACCTATGGATGGTATACCCAAAGCAATAAATATTGAAAATGGTGTTTTCGGTATAATTGAAGGCATAAACAAGAAAGATGATCCTATTATATGGGATGTTTTGCAAAGTGAAACTGAAATAATATTTTCAAATGTTCTTGTTTCAGAAGGAAAACCTTACTGGAATGGTATGGAAGTTCCTATACCAGAAAAAGGTGAAAATCATAGTGGTGAGTGGTGGAAAGGTAAAAAAGATGCAGAGGGTAAAGATATTCCTCCATCTCATAAGAATGCCAGGTTCACGGTAAGACTTGAATCATTTCCAAATCTTGATAGAAAGGCTTTGGAAAGTAAAAATGGTGTTGAAGTGGGTGGCATTATATACGGTGGAAGAGATAGCGACACATGGCCACCACTTTGCGAGGCATTTTCTTGGAACCATGGTGTTTTAAAAGGAGCTTCAATAGAAAGTGAATCAACAGCGGCAACAATAGGCAAAGAAGGAGTAAGGACATTTAACGCCATGTCAATAATGGAATTTCTTTCCGTGGATTTAGGAAAATATCTCAGAAATTACATTTCATTTCAGGATAAATTAAAAAAAGTTCCAAAGATCTTTGCTGTTAATTATTTTTTGATGGGTAAAGATGGGAAATTCCTGAACGAAAAAACAGACAAAGCAGCTTGGTTGAAATGGATGGAACTAAGGGTGAACAATGAAATTGGTTCTATTGAAACACCAATTGGTTTTATTCCGAAGTACGAAGATCTCGTTCCATTATTTAAAAAAGTTCTGAACAAAGATTATAAGAAGGAGGACTATGAGAACCAATTTACTATAAGGATTCCAGAACTACTTTCTAAAAATGAAAGAATAAGAAAAATATATGAAGGTATCAAAACTACACCAAATGTTATATTTGAGGAACTTGACAAAGAGAAAAAAAGATTACTTGACGCAAAGGAAAAATATGGAGAATACATTTCACCATTCAGATTTTACAAATAAAAATAATTTTACAAATTTTTTTAAAATATTTTAGTTCTTTATACATAGTTGAAGTTTTACGGAATTCGTCAAACTAAGATACTCTTGATAAGATAAACAGCCGTTTTCAATAGAAATATTTATTAATTATATATTATAAATAACTTGAAACAATACAATGAAATGCCGTGGGCCGGGATTGAACCGGCGGCCTCCAGATCTTCAGTCTGGCGCTC
>JBMFSK010000065.1:0-4976 GCA_049967595.1 Thermoplasmata archaeon | reverse complement strand
TAACAAATAAATATATATTTATTTAAAATTAATTTTTTACATAACGATACAAAATAGTATCGGTAAGATCATTATTTTTAATGATGGAATCAATTAACATAGAAGAATGCTTTAAAAGACCAATCTTCTTTGAATGAATATCTATTTCAGTTGCTTTAGATAGATCTTCAACAGGTTTCTTTAGAATTTTTTTGATTTCCTTGTTCATAGAAAATCTGAATAATATATAATATATAAAACTGACATTTTGTCAGATTATTCCTCAGAAATATTTAAATATTGGAAACTCAATAATATTTATTATGATCAGGGAAAAATTTTTAATCAAAAAAGTTTTGATCTTTACCACAGTTTTTATATTAGTTTCGGTATCTTCTGTAACTGCTATTTCTATAGAAGTGGGTTCTCAAAATATAAATCTCCTTACAGATACAACAACAAATGCAACATTTTCTGTGGGTTGGGGATATACTTCAGGCATTTCAGATTTTAATCCCTTTGATAATGAAGGTTTAGCTAACAATTGGATTTATGAATACATATACGATACCTTGTGCAAATTTAATGCTAACCAAACTGAACTGCTTCCTGATTTAGCTCAAAGTTGGAATATTAACTTAAACAATCATACAGCTATATTTCATCTTAATCCTGCTGCAAAGTGGTCAGATGGAGTACCTGTAACATCTCAGGATGTAAATTATTCTTACTATTTAGCTGAACAAAATTTTTCATTTATTTATCCTTATGTAGCAATGATAAACTCTATTGATACTCCAAATAATTATACGGTTATATTTCATTTCAAAGGAGTTCTGTTTAGTGAGGCAACAATAACGAATGTTTTTATAGTACCATATCATATATGGAAAAATGTTAATCCAGAAAACTATACAGTATTCTCTTCTGCACCACATTTCGTTGGTTCAGGTCCATTTCTACTAACTAAATATGTTCCTAATCAGTACATTGAACTCACTAGAAATCCTAATTATTTTATACCATCTAGAATACCTCATATTAAAACATTGTATATTATACCATATTCTAGTAACGATGCAATGGTATCAGCTTTTCAGAGTGGCCAGATTGATGCTACCGGAGGTTTTCTTCTTCCAACAGAACTCAATTACTTTAAAAATAGTTCAGCCACAAATATTGTAATTCCTAAAGACCCTATTTTTATGTATTATCTTGCTCTTAATACCAATCCTAATGGGCATGGAAATCCCGCACTACGAAACACTTATTTTAGACAAGGACTTGCTTATGCTATAAATTATTCACAGTTAATCAACATGACTGAGGGAGGATTAGCCTTGAATTGTCAAGCTATGTTTCCCTCATGGGATCCTGCTGTAAATCCTAATACGATACATAGACCCTATAATGTAACTTTGGCTAATCAACTACTTAATAAATCTGGTTATTTAATTGGCTCAAGTGGGTATAGAGAGTTTCCGAATGGAACAATCATAAAAATAAATTTGCTTGCTGTAGTTGGGATTCCCCCACTGGTACAGGCAGCAGAGTTAATTACTGGTTATTGGAAAGCAGTCGGAGTATACGCAACATATGCTCCTATAGATTCTGCAACATTGGGAACTATAATATGGCCTAATTTTGATCAAGATGGAGATTTATGGGACTGGCCAATGGGTCTGGCTCCTTATGATACAGCATCTCCTTTATTTCTGGGGCTATTTATTTCATCTCAAGCCCCTGTTTGGGATGACAGCGGTTATACTAATGCTACTTATGACTCTCTCTTTTCCCAAATGCTCAATGCAACATCTTTCAGTGAGATGAGAAACATATCTTATGAATTACAGGAATCTCTATATTATAATGTACCTTATATTGTTCTTTACTACCCATATTCAAGCCAAGTGTATTCGAAACAATGGACAAATATTTCAACTGATTATCCTGGAGGTCCATTTGGTGGATTGGACTGGAGAACGTTTCTTACTATAGAGCCTCTCACAACCACACAATCAGTACACCAAAATAATACTTTGATGTATATAATCTCTATAATAGTTATAGTTGTTGTAGTGGCAGCAGGAGTTGGTGGATACGCCATTATTAGAAGAAAAAATAAAAAATAAAAATGAGTCCCATGGAAAGAAGCAGAATCAAAATCTCATTTAAATTTTATTATTTTTTATTTATCAGTTTGAAAACTATGGTTGAATAGAGGAGGTAGTTTAAAAATGATTAATAAATCATATTTTATTAAACGTACCATAATTATGCTAATAACAATTTTTTTTGTTATAATACTTAACTTTATACTTTTTCGCCTTTTACCTGGTAATCCCATTACACTTTTATATAGGAGTCCAGCCTTAACATCAAAGCAAATAGCTATGCTTTATAGTCAATTTGGCCTTAACAAACCTTTATGGTATCAGCTCATAATTTACATCGAAAATTCATATATAGGTAACTTTGGAATATCTTTTTATTGGAAAGCACCAGTTATTTCAGTTATTATTCCTGCAATAGAAAACAGCTTAATATTATTGCTTCCTGCAAATCTAATAGCGATTTTACTTGGAATAATTACAGGGGTTATATCTGCTTGGCATAATGGCACAAAATTGGACGGCGCAATTCTCGGAATCTCACTAGCCTTTTATGCTATGCCAACCTTTTGGTTAGGATCTATGCTCATTGTTGTCGCAATTTATATAGGAGGGATTCCCGTAGGGGGGATGTATAGTATAAGTTTTTTAGGGGAAAATTTATTAATGAGATTTGTCGATTTTTTAGGTCACCTTGCCCTGCCTTTAATAACCCTTACCCTTGTTCTATATGGAGAATTTACAATAATAATGAGAAATTCTCTACTTGATGTTTTATCAGAGGATTATATTGTTACTGCCAAATCAAAAGGGGCTAATAATAATCGTATATTATGGAAACATGCCTTACCTAATGGCCTTCTTCCTCTGATAAGTTTGATAGCTATAAGCTTTGGTTTGATAATTGGTGGTGCTATGTTTACGGAGATTATTTTCTCTTGGCCTGGAATTGGATACATAACTTATCTAGCAATTTTTACAAGAGATTACCCAGTTCTTCAAGGTGCCTTCTTTTTTGTAGCTATTACTGTAGTGCTTGCAAATTATATAGCTGATTTTATTTATGGATATGTGGATCCACGGGTGAGATATGAATGAGTTCTTTTTATAACTATCTTAGATCACTAAAAAAAAGTAGGATGGGAATTATAGGATGGGGAATAATTGTTTTTTTTGTTTTGATTGCTGTGCTGGCACCAATAATATCCCCTTATAATCCAAATGCAACAACAAATGCTTATTTATCTCCCCCTTCATTAACTCATCCTTTTGGTACAAATCAATTAGGTCAGGATCTGTTTTCACAGAATATTTATGCAGCTAGGATATCTTTATTAGTAGGGCTTTCGGCTGGTTTTTTTACTATAATAATCGGGCTTTTAATAGGTTTATTCAGTGGATATTATGGAGGAATACTTGATGAAACACTCATGAGAATTACAGATTTTTTTCTGGTTGTTCCTGCTATCGTTCTTATGATTGTAATATCAGCGCTTATTGGTGGAAGTACAACAAGTGTTATATTAATTATTGGTGGGCTTAGCTGGCCAATAACTGCCCGAACTATTCGTTCTATGGTTCTTTCAATAAAGGAGCAACCATATATTGAGTCTGCTAAAGCAAATAATGGGGGATCTATTTACATAATGTTTAGGCATATTTTGCCAAATGTTATGCCGGTGGTTTTTGCCAATGCATCCCTATCTATTGCTAATGCTATTTTTAGTCAAGCTGCCCTTGTATTTATTGGAGTAGGTGATATTTCTGATTTAAGTTGGGGGATTATAATGCATTTCGCATATGTTACTGGAACAATTACAACAGGACAATGGTGGTATATAGTTCCCCCTGGATTATTTGTTGTAATACTGATTATAGGATTTACCTTCTTAAGTTCATCATTTGAATCAATTTTCAATCCAAGGGTAAGGAGGGTTTGATTTGATAGAAATAAGAAACCTGTTTGTCAGGTATAAATCAGAAAACGGTTATGCGAATGCCGTGGATCATATTGATCTTGACATAGAAAAAGGTATAATATTTGGCCTTGTGGGTGAATCTGGAAGCGGGAAGACCACAGTTGGTCTCACGTTATTAAGAATTTTACCCCCTTCGGCTGAAATAGTTTCGGGTACGTTACAAATTTCAGGAACAGATCTATTAAAGCTGAATGAGATGGAAATGAGAAAATGGAGGGGGAAGAGGATTTCAATGGTGTTCCAGGGGGCAATGAATTCACTTAATCCTGTAATAAACATAGAAAAACAGGTTGCAGAACCCCTCATAATTCATGAAAATATGGAAAAGGAGAAGGCAATAAAAATAGCAAGGGAGAAGCTTGCAATGCTGGGACTAGGTGAAAATATATGGAGGAGATACCCTCACGAACTGAGCGGTGGTATGAAACAGCGCGTTGTAATAGCTATGGCAATAATTACAAATCCTGAGATTTTAATAGCTGATGAACCCACGACAGCACTTGATGTTGTTACTCAGGACAGGATAATGAAATTGATCAAATCCCTGCAGAGAGAGTATAATCTTACAACAATCCTGATAAGTCATGATCTTCCCATAGTTTCGGAGGTGGCGGACAGGATAGCAATAATGTATGGTGGAAAAATATGTGAAGTGGGTGAAAATGAAGAAATATTGAAAAATGCAAAACATCCATACACTTCAGGTCTTCTTTCATCAATACCTGATCCAAGATCACCAAGGGAAATAAAGGGTATCCCAGGTGAGCCCATCAGCCTGGTAAACCCTCCGCCGGGATGTAGGTTCTACAACAGGTGCCAGTTCGCATCTGAGAAATGCAGGTTTTATAACTACGACCCAAGGTTGATTGAGGAGAAACACAGGGTTTATTGCACTCTTTATGGTGAA
>JBMFSK010000064.1:0-5089 GCA_049967595.1 Thermoplasmata archaeon | reverse complement strand
TAATCAAAATGAATACTAATAAAAAATAAAGAGAATATGTGTATTGCAGAGAAAATCTAAATTTTTGGGAAACTCAAGTTAAAATATCGGAATTACGGTTAATAATAATAATGGAATAAAAGGAATAATATTGCCAAGGAAGAATGCAATAACAAAATCAAAAGGGAGTCCAGGAAGAGCAAGAATAGTAAGAGAAATAAAGAAGAAAGGGGAAGATGAATGGAAGAAAAGAGCAGGATATGGAAAGAGATGGAGAGTTGAAATCTTTTTCTCAGGATTAAAGAGGGTAATGGGAGAGATATTGATGGCAAGGAAGCTTGAATATCTAGTTCATGAATTAATGTTCAAGGTTTATGGTTATTTCATAATGAGAAGGAATACAATAGGGTGATTAAATGAACTTAGTTAACAATCTTAAAAAATTGGAAAGGATTAAATACAATTGTATCTATATCAGCATGCTATGAATGGAAACAAGATTGAATCACCATATCCAGTTGAAGTTGAGAAGTTTTTAAGCGCTAGATATGGATCTTCTTTGATAATCAAAGGGGGTCCAGGCGCGGGTAAAACAACATTAGCCTTACAAATACTGGAAAATTTAAGTAAGGAGCACAAGGTTATTTACTTTTCAACAAGAGTAGGTGATGAAAGTTTATACCAGCAATTCCCATGGTTAAAGAATTTGGAGAAAAACATAAAAATGCTAATAGCATCAAAACTTTTTCTCGAAGAAATATCTAAAAAAACAGAGCAGGAGGAAAAACCGATTAAGGAATACGGAAAAAGATTGTTGCAGGAAATTACAGGAGAAAGGACTCCGCAGGTATACAGATCCATGTTTAATTTTTATCTTAAGGGAATATCATCACCTGAAATAAAAAAACTTTATGACGATGTGGAAATGAACCTTCCAAAGAAAAGTGTAATAGTGGTTGATTCAATAGAAGGCATTACTTCAAAATATGGCATATCGGAACAAAATTTTACATATATGCTTCAGAAAGATCTGATTGAAGGAGCTCAGGCAAGCATAGTGTTCGTGTCTGAAAAGGATTCCTTAGGCCCAGAAGATTATGTTGTTGATGGTGTGATTTATCAAAAGCACAATATAGATGATGGTAAAAGGGTGAGAATAATAACATTAAATAAGTTAAGAGGAGTGGAAATAGGGCAATCCAGTTTTGCTTATACTCTTGAAAATGGAAGATTCAGGGTTTTTTATCCTGATAGCTTTTCTTATGAAAGTATGAAATTTGTTGAATCAATGAATACAGAAAAAAAATATAGAGTTGGTATTCCAGATTTTGATATTATGCTTGATGGGGGTCTATATCCAGGATCTTTTTTTACATTGGAAATAGACAAAGAAATTTCACAGGAAGAATTAAAATTATTTTTAAGGCCCATCGGTCTTAATTCTTTAATAAATGGCATTGGAATACTGATGATTCCTCCAGGGGGATGGTCAGTGGAAAAATTAAAATTGGATCTCACAAGGTTTATTCCAGAGGAATTGTTTGAAGATAAATTAAGGTACATAGATTATCTTACTCAGGAATCAAAATCAAGGTATCTTGTTGCAGCAGGAGGAAACGATTACGATGCAATAAACCAGAGGCTTTTTAAAGCTATGCTCGATCTTTCAGGAATAGAAAACAAGCCAATTTTACATTTTATAGGTATGGATACTCTTGAATATGTAAAAGGAACGGAAACAGCAATAAAAGAGATATTTAACATGTCTCAGGCAATAAAATCTTCAAATGACATTGGCATATCTGCTGTTAGGACGGGTCAAATTCTGAAGGATGAAATTATTAACATATCAGATTACTATGTAAAATTAGTATCTATAAATAATGTTCCTTTTATTTACGGAATAAAGCCCAGAACAATATACTATGCTCTTGAAGTTGATAAAGAGAAAGGCTTTCCAAATGTGAAGCTATCACCAATGGTATAAATTTAATAATAAAAATTAATATGAATGCCTAACCTTTAAAGTAAGGCATTCTTGTCCTATTCGTTAAAATTTAAATTTGTTCTCAATTTGTTTTCTCGTATTTGGCCCACCAATCATCCACAATCTTCTGTATTTCTTTTATTTTTTCAGGCTCAGAAAATAAATGCCTAAACCTTCCTTGAGGTTTTAGATATTCTTCTACAGGCTTTCTTTGCTTTGGCATATATGTGATTTTTCTATGTTCGAAATCTCCATTTTCTATTTCCCATAATGGAAAAATTCCTGTTTCAGTGGCAAGCCTCATTATCTCAATCGTCTTGCTAGGATCATGTCTCCAGCCCGTTGTACAGCTAGATATTGTGTGTATGAATTTTGGACCTTTTATGTTCAAAGCTTTTTGAACCTTGGTCTTAAAATCTGGCAAAAATGCTGGGTTAGCAGTGGCTACATAAGGAATCTTGTGCGCAGCCATTATATCAGCTATTGGCTTTTTAAATTCTTCCTTCCCAACAGGCTTTGAAGGACCAACCTGAGTTGTAGTAGTCCAGGCACCAAAAGGTGTGGATGAAGATCTCTGTATTCCCGTGTTCATATAAGCTTCGTTATCATAAAGAATGTAAAGGATATCGTGGCCTCTTTCTGCCATGCCACTCAGGCTCTGAATACCTATATCCGATGTGCCGCCATCACCCCCAAATATTATTATATTTGTCCCTTCCCTCTTGCCCATAGCTTTTAATGCTGCATCTATGCCACTGGCCGTAGCAGAAGCGTTTTCAAAAGCAACATGAATCCAAGGAACTCTCCATGCAGTATGAGGATAGGGAGTAGAAAATACTTCAAGGCAACCTGTTGCATTTACAACTATGGTGTTTGGCCCCGCTAGTTTTAGTACCCATTTGACTATTATAGGTGCAGCACAACCAGCACAGGCCCTGTGCCCAGGAGCAAAAAATTCTGTATCTTCGTAATTCATAGAGATCCCTCCACATCTTTTACAGATTTTTCATCTACGTCTATCCACTGAACTTCATCAAATTTTCCTCTCTTTCCCTTCTTTGCCCTGTTATATATTTCTTCATAATTCTCTACTCTTATGTCTCTTCCGCCTAAACCTAATATGAAATCCATGATTCTTGGACCATTTTTTAGATTTGCATAAGAAGCTGCTATTTCTGAATAAATAGCACCTCCGAAACCAGGAGAAATGTTTCTATCTACAATAGCCAAAACCTTCGCGTGTTTAGTCATTTCAATTATTTCTTCTTTCGGAAACGGTCTGAAAACTGTGATTTTTAAAAGACCAACTTTCTCTCCTTTTTCCCTTAATTTTCTAACTGTCTCTCTGGCTGTACCTGACATAGAACCCATGGTAACCAAAATTATTTCAGCGTCTTCTACTCCAAAACCCGAAATTTTTGAATATTCTCTTCCAAACATTTTATTGAAACTTTCAAAGGCATCATCAATGACCTTTCTTGCATGTTCCATTGCTATATATTGTGAATACCTAAATTCCATATAATGCTCTGGAAAGACAAAAGCACCAAAAGTTGCAGGTTTGTTTGGATCTAGAACGGGATAATTTATCTGTTTTTCTCCAAGATATGTATCAACATCTTTTTGTTCTGGAACATTGACTGGCTCCATCGTATGCGTAAGAACAAATGCATCCATTCCCATTAATGCTGGCAATAATACATTGCTATTTTCTGCAACTTTAAAAGCGATTATTGTAAGATCTAGAGCTTCTTGGTTAGTTTCAGCATAAAAATGTATCCAACCTGAATCCTTTACCATCATTGTATCCTGCTGATCAGCCCAGATATTAACAGGTGCAGCAAGTGCTCTATTTCCTATTGCCATAACAATTGGTAATCTCATTCCGCTTGCAATGTATAGAATCTCATTCATGAAAGCTAAACCTTGACTGGCTGTTGCTGTCAT
Organism: Thermoplasmata archaeon; assembly: GCA_049967595.1. Classification (GTDB taxonomy): domain Archaea; phylum Thermoplasmatota; class Thermoplasmata; order Thermoplasmatales; family ARK-15; genus ARK-15. Next base: position 1,176 of record JBMFSK010000064.1, on the reverse strand, counting down.
AGTCCTTGCACCAGTAGCTGCTGCGCCAATTGCAGCTGATAAAGCTGAATGCTCGCTTTCTACGGGTAAGAATTCAGCTTCCATTTCTCCGTTAGCAATCAATTCAGAAATTTTTTCAGGGAACACAGTTGATGGAGTTATCGGGTAAGCAGGAACGATTTTCACTCTTGCAAGTTTAGCTGCATATGCAGTACTTTCATTACCTTTCAGCATCATCATTGGCATTTTACTTCTCCTCCCTTACAAAGTCTATTGCTTTTGTGGGGCATTCATTAACACATATGCCACATCCCTTGCAATACTGATAATTTATTACAGGTACAGGCATTTTTATTAACTTTTGATTTGCAACGGGATATGTTTCTCCAGGCTCTTTATTAATTGCGGGCTCAGGACAAAAATTCCAACATATCATACACCTTATGCATTTTTCATATCTTATCTCTGGTTTAAAAGTTCTCCAAGAACCAGTTTCTTCCAAAGCAGTGCTACCAGGTGCACTAATTACAATACCTTTAGTAATTTTCATATATTTCTCACCAACCTAATATTGTTCTTCTATATGATTCATAAGCTGCATTGGCATTATCTTCACCACGTGATGGTGCACTTTTCTTAATTGCCTCTAAGATATTTTCAATTTTTACATTTCCTACCGCTTTAGAGTATGCTCCCAGTATGGCGGTATTTACAATTGGTGAAGATTTTGATCCCAGACCAAAACTTACAGCTATATCAGTAGCATCAACAACCGCAATCTTATAATTCTTTAAATTAAAGTCCTCAGGTTTTTTCTGAGTATTCAATATCAGAAAACCACCTTCCTTCAAACCTTTCATAACATCTATTTTGCTCATCAGTGATGTATCAAGAACTACAACGGCATCTGGGTTGTAGATATACATTTTTATATCAATTTTCTTATTGTCTATTCTTGTATAAGCTTCAACAGGCGCACCTCTTCTTTCTACGCCGAAAAAAGGAAAAGATTGAACATCATTTCCTTCAAGAAATGCAGCTGTGGCAAGAATATTAGCTGCGGTCACTGCTCCTTGTCCACCTCTACCATGAAATCTTATTTCAAACATAAAAAAGGTAAATAGCAAAAGAGGAAATAAATGTTTTTAAACCTTAACTCTTTATTTTTTACGTAATACTTCCAGATTTATTGATAAC
>JBMFSK010000063.1:0-5186 GCA_049967595.1 Thermoplasmata archaeon | reverse complement strand
ATGAGGGATAATTTAATAAATGATATTATCTAATTTTCGTAGAGTTACAGATTATGTGATAGAGGGTTTAAATATTCAACAAAGCATTTATGTTGAAAAACATTAAATATTGTGTTTATTATTATAATAATGATAGGAATGCCCAAAAAAACTACACTCAAAAAAAATGAAATAGAATCTAAAGAGAATCTAACGAAAAATCATGAAAGAGATGATGGTATATCTAATAGAAAACCAATAAGATTACATATTGAGGACTTTGGTCCAATAGAAAAAGCAGATATAGAATTATGGGATTTCACAGCCATAATAGGTCCTAATTCCTCTGGAAAAACGTTTATAATAAATCTTGTCGATAGACTTATGGTTTTTGTCTCTACCACATACATGTTTATAATTTCTAATAGTGTTCTTAAAGCAGTGAAAGAGTTATTGGTCAAAAGTGATGAAAAGAAAATATCACCAATGAGTATAAATATGTCAGAATATCCTGAAAATATAATCAATCAAGTTGTTGATTATGTTGCAAATAGTTTTAGAGTAACGGAAGATGAACAAAAAGATGTATTAAAAAACGTTTATGCACAATTTTTCCAATATTTTCAAACAGATCCTAAAAATCTTGTCCGTTTCGGAAAAGACCAAGCAAGAATAACAGCATCTTTTGAACAAACAGAAATAAATATTACCATTTCACGTAACAAAAGCCCATCGGTTGAAATTATACCAGCTCGTGAGTTTCTAATAAACTATGTTAAAGGATTTACTGTTAATTTCACAGGAAATGGTGCAGCATCATTCGGTAGTTCATTTAGGACTAAGCAATTACAGAGCGTTCTCATACCTACAGAAAGGTTATCAATTCTTGTAACTCTGCCAAATATACTAGAAGACCTTGTGAAGTCTAGAGGACTACAAACACTATTTCCCATTATGCCAGAAGGTCAAATAATCCCCGTTAGTAAGTTATCTCTCATAGAATTTTTGTCAAAATATCTCAATGCAATCCAGCTTTTAACGGCAAGTAGAAAAGAGATATCAAAAGAAGCATCCAATTTAATTATGGGCAATTTAACTTTAGATTTACATGTACAATTTTTTATAAACTTCAGATCTGGTGAAAACAGTTTACCAATGAACCTAATATCTTCTGGAACTTTGCAGCTAATCCCTCTAGTTGTGCTAGCTGAATCCTCTTTTAACAACGTTCTTTTAATAGAGGAGCCTGAAATAAATTTGCATGCTAACAAACAAGTTGAAGTTGCCGAATACCTTTGGAAGCTTGTGGAAGAAAGAGAAAAAACTATACTTGTTAGCACCCATAGTGATTATTTTGTAATGAAATTAGCCCATCTTTCCAAAGATAATAAAAATAAGATTTTGCGTGTTTATCTATTGAATGATGGTCATACACAGCTATTAAAAATTAGTGATAATGGAGAAATTGAGGAGATTAGGACTATTGGAGATGTTATTAACAAACTCCTTTTAGAAGTTTAATAAGGTGAACTCTTTGTCAAATAAATGCTATATCTACGCAAATGACGACGTTGTTTCCTATCTCTATGATAGACCCGACTGTACAAAAAGAGGCACAGGTGATCATAAATGTGATGTAATATTAATGGAATTTTCTGATAAAAATCTCTGGGTAATAGAATGCAAAAGTAAAGTGGATAGTCAAAAAACAGCTAACACAGCTGTAACCCAAATTAATGGGTGTTTAGAGGTGATTCATATTGATGGAAAATGGAAAATTAAAAAGTGTGTTATTGCAGAATCCTTCTGTCATGATGTAGTGCTTATATTAAAAAATTATAATGTATTACATTATAATTTTTCCAGTAGCAAAGAACCTGAAAAAAAAATAATTAATGCAGTGAAAAAAATAAAGGGTTTCTGATTATTCAAAGTTATATAACAGTATCTCCTTAAAACATTAACATGACCTTTAAGGGCACATGATTTTTAGAACTTTGGTCTTAAAACCTAAGTTTCATGAAAAATTGAGCGCTAATAAGCGGGATTTTTACATTACATCTTTCACTACTATCTATAGAATCCATCCTTCTTTGGTGTTAATTCGCTAATTTTCTAATCGTGTTGCTTTCCATATTCTTACTGCTATGTGTGGATTACACTGGGTAATGTAATTTCACTACTTCTAGTAAAATCAAACGTAAAATTTATGTTGGTTCAGAACATATGTTTCAGCATTATTTTATAACCGATTTCCAGAAACAATTACATACAATCCTTTAAAACTTTGTAATATTGTATATCATAGTAGACATAAATTATTAGTATATGTACATTATACTATACAAATATGGTAACCATTGAGGATTTCAAATATGTTTTAACACTCTGGGACAGTTATAAGATACCTGATCTTATAGAACGTGATGTAAAAATTGATTTAGAATCCAATAAGATAATTGTAATTGCCGGATCAAGACGCTCTGGAAAAACCTATGTGATGTTTCAGTGCATAAAGGATCTTTTACAAAAAGGTGTTAAGAAAGACAATATTATTTATGTAAATTTTGAGAATGAGAGATTAGTTGGATTGATGGCTAAGGATCTTGATGGTCTGCTTATAGCACATAAAGAACTGTTTAATCCAGATGGTACTATATATGTTTTTCTTGATGAAATCCAGGTGGTTGAGAACTGGGACAAATGGGTAAGGAAGATCTACGATACTAGGAAATACCGTTTAATAATAACAGGATCATCTTCAGAGCTTTTAAGTAGCGAAATATCAACTTCACTGGCAGGAAGAAACCTTACATACGTTGTTTATCCGTTCTCTTTCAAAGAGTACATTGCAGCGAAGGGATTAAAAATTAACAAGATGCAAAAATATTCTATTGAAAAAGGAACTATTCTTAAGGCAATGAACGATTTTCTGGAATACGGTTCATTTCCAGAAATAGCAATAATTTCTATACCATCAAGAAAACTGGAAGTACTTTCATCTTACTTTGATGCTATTTTCTTCAAGGACATTGTAAGAAGATACAGAATAAGAGAAGTGGGAGAATTAAGCATATTTCTTAAAATTCTGTGTAGTAACTACGCTTTGTATTTAAGCTCTGTGAAGCTGTTTAATTATTTTAGAAGTATGGGGAGGAAAATAAGCAGAGTAACATTATTGAATTTTATTGGTCATTCAAAGTCAGTATTTCTCATATACCTAGTAGAAAAATATGAAAAGAGTGTTAGAAAGCGGCTATCTATGCAACCAAAGGCCTACATAGTAGACATTGGGATCTCCAGGCTTTTCTCTGATATTGACAAAGGAAGGGCGTTGGAAAACGCTGTTTTCATTGAACTATTGAGGAATAAAGAACCTGCAGAAACCATAAACTATCTCAAGCTCAAATCAGGTAAAAAAGTGGATTTTATTTTTGGAGGTAAAACTAAAGAGATCATACAGGTATCTTACGAAGTATCTACATCAAGTACTAAATCTAGAGAGGTCAGCGCACTTGTGGAAGCTGCCAAAGTCCTTGGGCTGAAGACAGGGAAAATAATAACCTATGATTACGAAGGGGAAGAGTCCGTTAATGGCATTTTAATACAGTACATTCCTTTCTGGGTTTGGGCTTTATTCTATATATAGAATTTGATAATATATCCTTGCCAATAATATCTAAACAATATTTTTATTGCCTTCAGCACTTATTCACTCTAAAAAATATTAGCCTACAATTTACACTGTTTTATATTCTAGCTAACTATTGCCCTTTTTCTGCCGTTTAAGTATGTAAATCCTGGAAACTTTTTGACATTTCACCCATCCAGTAAAGTTCATCAGTAGTCGTCATACCTATAAATTGAATTTAAAGTTGAACGTATTACATGAAAATGAGGGGTTAAATCCCAGAATACCTTTAAAAACACAGATAAATATTTACATCATTTATATATAACAATATTGTTATATTGGTGTGATAATGAAAGAACTGTCATTATATAAAATCTGTGATATGGCTTTAAATTCAGGGTTAAGTGTGTACAATGTACAGGAAATTTCGAATCTTATTAACAAAAATAAAAATATTGCAAGAGTTTATATGAATAGATTGGTAAAAAATGGGCTTGCAACAAAGCTTACAAACGGGAAAATATCCTTTATCAATGATGATTTTATTATAGCATCACAGTTGATTTCACCATCATATATATCTCTAAATTCCGCATTGCTATATCATAATATAACATACTAGGTTCCTGAATATATCGAATGTGTAAATACCATAAACTCCATAAATTATTACAAACTTGGCATAGTATACCATAAGATAAAACCTGAATTATTTTTCGGATATAAAAGGTATGCCAAGAACGGGAGCTTTATATTTGTTGCAAATCCAGATAAAGCTGTTTTTGATGGATTATATTTCAATATATTTTCTAAATTTGATGTAAAGGATTTTAAAAGGGAAATTGATTTTTCTGAAATAGTCAATATATTGAAAAAAATAAAAATGAAAAGAGTAGAAAGTATCCTGGAGATGCTAAAATGATTTCAAAAGATAATATAATATCATTATCAAAACTCCATGGAATAAGGACATGGCAGGAAGAAAAGAGATATATGCAGGAGTTGATACTAAATTCATTATTCAACGAGCCATTGATATTGAAAGGCGGAACATATTTATGGCTATTTCACGGATTAAGAAGATTCTCTGAGGTTTTGGATTTTACTGCTAATGGAAAAATAAAAGATAATATCTCAAATACTGTACTTCAAAACATATCTCTATTAGGTATAAACAATGAATTAAAAATTATAAATAATAATGATCTATCTTTATCATTCAGGATAATATCAAATGGACCCTTATATACAGGAATGACAGACCGTACACCTGTATATATTGAAATCAGCAGAAGGGAAAAAATAATAAGAAAGCCCATTGCATTAAAATTTGATTTTCCAGAATATAATCTACCAATAAGAATATTATCTGGAATGTCTTTAGATGAAGTTGCATCAGAAAAAATATGGGCAATTTATACAAGGAAAAAACCAAGGGATATTTACGATTTATTTTATTTGATTACCAAGAAAAATGTAAAGTTTGACATGGAATTAGTAAACAAAAAACTTGAATTTTATAGTATATTATTTGATAAAGAGAATTTCATCAGTGAAATGCTTAAACAAAAAG
>JBMFSK010000062.1:0-5382 GCA_049967595.1 Thermoplasmata archaeon | reverse complement strand
AAAAAATAAAATTAAAATTTACAGAAAAAATAAAAAGAATTAGCGGATGGTCTCAAATAAAACAAAAAAATTAAATAAGATGAATATGAATATCTATTTTTATGGAAAAGTTAAGGGAGCGATGCCTAACCGGTATTGAAGCTTTGGATAACATTCTCAACGGCGGTGTACCAAAGGGCAATACTGTGCTGATAACAGGATCTGCAGGTACAGGCAAAACTACTCTTAGCATTGAATTTCTAGTTCACGGTGCTATGGGCGGGGAAAAAGGTCTTTATATATCAGTGACGGAAGCTTCAGAAAAATTGTTAGAAAACCTTATTGTTTATGATTTTTTCTCAAAAGAAATGATTCAAAAAGGTATAATATTTATTGACATACCAGAGATATATGAAAAATTGGGAATGAATAAATTGCAATTTTCAATGGAAGATATTAACCTTCTCATTGAAAATATTATTAAAATAGTTTCAGAATTCAATGTTAAAAGAGTAGTAATAGACTCAATAACGTCAATTTGTTATAGACTCCAAACAGAGGAAAAGATAATGGAATTCATACTCCGATTAAGCAAAGCCCTTTCAGAGCTTGGTTGTACTACTTTTCTTGTTTCTGAATTGCTACCATCTGCAAAAGGTTATTCGCAGTATGGTGTAGAAGAGGCAGTTTCGGATGGTATAATACTCTTAGGCAATCTTGAAAGAAAAGGGGATCTTCTCAGAACACTAAGAGTAGTGAAAATGAGGGGAACATCACATTCTAGGGCAACTTATGTCCTGGATATTACAAGTATAGGAATATTGCTAGTTCCTTTACTGAAAGGAGGGGGTGAAATGTAAATGAATAGTGATGATTTTCAGAAAAAATTAAAAGGCTATCAGGAGCCTTTGTCATTAAGCGTTTCTATTTCACTGTCAAATTATTTTGATATAATAAAATACATACTGGATGATTTTTCAAACAATAAGAATTTACCTATAATTTATATTTCGGCCACAATACCATCAAAAAGTATATCTGCTGTGTTGGATGTTTACGGCATTGATTCAAAGAAGATATTCTTTGTGGATTGCATTTCTCACATTATGATGAGCTCAACCACATATTCTGAGAGGATTGTTTTTGTGGAAAGCCCTACAATGCTTGAGACTATAATGCTTAAAGCCGAGTATATATTAAATAAATACGTTATGAAGAACAGTCTGATAATAATTGACTCCATAAATTCACTGGCTATACACAATGATATGAAGATATTATCAGAATTTTTACATCTTTTTGTCACATATTTAAGATCCAGGGGCGCATATTTTATAATTCTTTCTATGAAAGAGCAGAGTAACGATGAAATATCAAACATACTTAATTTTGTAAGTGATGAGATACTGGAGGTGGAGTAATATGAATTCAGTTCCTACGGGTGTTGAAAATCTCGACAGTGCATTGATAAGTGGCATACCCACAGGCTACACAGTATTGCTTTCAGGTACACCTGGTTCTGGTATAGAGCTTTTTGCAAAACAATTCGTGGCCTCTCATCTTGCAGAAGAAGATACAACATATATTACTACAACGGAAAGAACTGAAGACATAATAAACACAATGAAAGAATTTCACTGGAAAACGGATATGAAAATAATAAATCTAGGCGAAGAGTTTTATAGAAAAGTATTGGAAAAGGAATTGTTTATAAGCAAATACAGGGAAGAGGGTATACCAGCATCTGAAATTCTCAGGCCACATAAATTCCATATTGAGAAAGAGCTTGATATTCTTACTTTGTTGACTTATGAGATTTCAATGCTAAAATCACCCTTCAGGTTGGTAATAGATTCACTTGATTTTCTTTTCAGCAATGAAGAAAATTCAAGGGTAATTTCAACCCTGAGAACAATAAAATCTCACACACAGTATAGACAGGGTGTTTCTCTATTTACCTTAGTTACTACACTTTACCCAAACATCGTTCAAAGCGGTGTTGAAGAAATTGTTGATATAATATTAAGCATGGAAAATATAAGGACACAGACAGGATTTGAAAGAGTATTTACAATAAAGAAATTCAGAAACCATCCTGAAAAGGTTGGAGTTTTCAAGTATAATCTTTCAAAAAATGGAATATTGATACAAAAAATATCTCAATGAAGTAGTCTGTGTATTAACTTAGCCTTCTCATCCCCTATACCCTTTATCTTTTTCAATTCATATATTGGTGCATTGGAAATATTTTCTATTGACTTAAACTTTTCAAGTAGTAGTTTGGCCGTTTTTTCACCTACATAAGGTATTGAGCTTAAAATATAAATCTTCCAGGACTGATCGTCCATTGAATAATTTATTTTTCTTTCCCACTTTATAGTTGGATTCGCATCATTCTTTTTATCTTTCTCCCTGTTTATTAATACCCTCAAAAATTCTGAAAGTGCACGGTCGGTCTCAACATGGAAAACCTGCACATTGTAAACGTAAACTATTTCTTGAAGAGCTCCAAATATACTCGCCCAGCTCATTCTCGCTGAAAGGACTGCCGGTAGCATTTGTTCATGCACTATTAAAATTCTTCTTTTTATTTTATAGTTTAAAATATTTTCAGTTGATTGCATCCTTGAAAGCTGATCCCATATTCTTGAATTTTTTATAGATTCAATAAAATCTACTGATGTTTTTCTTTCTATAATTATTGCCTCATCATTAAATGGGATTAAAATATCCCCCACAGATAGGTTTTGTATTTTTACGTCATCAATCTCTAACGCTATCGGAATAATTTTTCTTTCCCTGTAATCAAGAATGATCATTGATTATAGATAATAATATTCTCCTTTTATTTTTTGTTCTCTATCATTGTAAGAATCAGGTTTGTTTATCCTCGGTCTTTTTGTATTCTCATCCCTTCTGAATGTTATTCCAACGTATTTTAAGAATTTGTTCATGCCATCTCTCATGGAATACGGCCCTGAACCAAGTCCAGAGATGCCTGGATCACCTTCGAAAACCATCAATGAATCAGATATCAAGTCGATGAAATAAACATCGTGATCTACAACAAGCGCTGTTCTTTTTGTTTTTTCTATAAATCTCCTTATTATTTTTGAAACAGTGATCCTTTTGGCTGAATCTAGATATGCTGACGGTTCATCAAGAAGGTATACATCAGCATCTTTACCAAGGCAGAGAGCTATTGCAACTGTCTGTAGCTCACCGCCTGAAAGATCACTAATCTTTGTTTCCTGAATTAATTTTATGTTTAATGGTTCCCAGATTTCTATTCTAAAAAATTGATCAGTAAATTTTTCCTTTAATTCCATTTCAAGAAGTTCGTTTACTGTTAGATTTTCATTTAGCCTTATATATTGCGGTTTGTAACTTACTTTCACATTTCCAATAATATTTCCATTATCTGAAATTTCTTCCCCTGCAAGAATCTTGACAAATGTTGTCTTACCGGTTGCATTAGGACCGACCACACCAACGACTTCACTTTTTGCAAGCCTGCCACCCATTACCTTTAATTCGAATGTTTCGAATCTTTTTTCAATATCTGACCATTCAACAAGAGGTATTATATTTTTATCTGTTGCAGGTGGATGGACAAAAAATTGTACCTTCCAATCCCTGATTCTCACATTCTCCTCTTTTATGAAACCTGAAAGATATGAATTGATACCATGTCTTGTTGATAGCAAACTTGAAACAACACCATATGCCCCTTCTGTACCATATAATATATGAATCTCATCAGTTAAAAAATCCAAAATTGCAAGATCATGTTCTACGATATATACCTGTTTTTTCTCTGCAAGATTTCTTAAAATCTTTGAAAATTCCAATCTTTGCTTTATATCTAAGTAAGATGAAGGTTCATCGAAAAAATAGATGTCTGCATTTTTCATTATAGTTGTTGCAATGGAAAGGGATTGTAATTCTCCTCCTGAAAGAGTTTTGATGTCCCTGTTGATCAATTTTTTTAAATTAAAAAGTTCTAATATTTCATCTTTTCTATCGCTTTCAATTTTGTCCAATAGATTTTTTACATCACCTGAAAATAATCTTGGAATTATATCAACATACTGGGGCTTTGTAGATATTTTTATTTTCTCATTATAAAGAGCCTTAAAATAATCACCATAAACAGAACCTCTGTAATGTTCTATTACTTCATCTTTTTCAATTTTTTTATTCCAATTGCCTAAATTTGGAATTAAAAATCCGGACAGTATGTTTATTGTTGTCGATTTTCCGAGTCCGTTCTGACCAAGAATACCTATTGGCACACCTTTTTTTATCGAAGGCAACCTGTAAATTCTGAATCCATTTTCGCTATATTGATGGACAATGTCCTCTTTAAGTTCTTCTGGTAGATTAATTATTCTGATCGCTTCGTATGGGCATTTATGAGCACAGATTCCGCATCCAATGCATAGCTCTTCTGATATTTTAGGAAAACCAGATTCCTGAAATTCAACTACCTTTTCTCCCATTCTTTGGGGTGGACAATAATACTGACATTCATGGTTGCAATTCTTTGGGTGACACTGATCTTCTATAATTACCGCTATATGCATTATTCTCCTTCCCCTCTTGACCAATAATCATCCGGAATCTCCTTGTAGATATCACTAACATCTTCCTCTTTTTCTTCAGGTTTTTGATCTTTTTGAAGTTCTAATATCCTTTTAGTGTTAATTACCCAATAATGAATTCTCCATTCTCTACCATCATACAAAGTTGTTTCTTCTCTTTCAGGTAATAAGATTCTTATCTCTTCAAGCATATAGAAAAGGCCTCGATCATCAGGCTCGAGATAATTATCAATCATTCTTTCCTCAAAACCGAAAAAGTTTAAAATATGCTGAGCAAGGAGTAGAGCTTCATCCACGCTCATCTTATTCTCACTTTTTATTCCATTTCTTATAGCCTTCGCAAGCATTTCAACTGTCACTGTCTGAGCTTCCGGAGGAGTGATTTCTGTAATAATTGGCATGTTTTTACCTCAAAATGCAACAAATGTTTACGTAACAAAAATATATAAATATTTCCTGAAAACTGATTTCACGTAATAAGGGTAATGAAAAATTTTATCAAAACGAATTATATATGAGGCTTATAAGCTCCCGTGGTGTAGACCGGTCAAGCATAAGGGACTCTCACTCCTTCGACACGGGTTCAAATCCCGTCGGGAGCATACTTTTAAAAGTATAAAACTCTACCAATTTTAACAGGTTAAATAAGATTTTAAACTGCTGTAAAGGTACAATAAAATAGTAAAATTTTATTAAAAATATATCCTTAATTACTAGAGTTTTGCGTTAATTTTATCTAATGGACTAAATGTAAATAAACCTAAATTTTTCAATATTTTCACTGTTGATTTGTAGGGAT
>JBMFSK010000061.1:0-5669 GCA_049967595.1 Thermoplasmata archaeon | reverse complement strand
CAATAAATCTGGAAGTATTACGTAAAAAATAAAGAGTTAAGGTTTAAAATAAAAACTAATTTTAAGATTTTATGAAAGTTGAATTTGAATGGATCAATGATGATAAGTTTATTTCCATGGTCAATGAAAAGCATTCAATAGTAATTGATGGAAATAGAGAAATTGCACCATCTGCAATGGATTTTCTTTTAGTAGGACTTGGTAGCTGCACAGCTATAGATGTTGTTGACATATTGAGAAAAATGCGAGAACCATTGAAAAATTTGAAGGTTGAGGTTAATGAAATAAGAGCTGAAGAACCGCCAAAAGTTTATACCGATGTAAAAATAAAATATATTGCTAAGGGAGAAATTAAAAAAAATAATTTAGTTAAAGCCATAGAACTTTCACAAGAAAAATATTGTTCGGCTAGCATAATGTTTAAAAGATCTGGAGCAAGAGTTTCTTATGAATATGAAATCATTGAAGATTAACCTCCGCTTACAGGGGACATTATTGCAATCTCATCATTTTCTTTCAATTCAATATTTTTTTCAACATACACATAATTGATTGAAACTATTACATTCTCCTTCATGATGTTTGAATATCTTTTGTTGAGATATGCTTTAAAATCATTCAAATACTTTCCATCAAAATCTATAATCTCGGATGTTTTTCCAGTTATGTCCCTGTATATGCCAAAGTATAGGATTTTTATCTTCATTCCTTTACCTCCGTTATTCTATTTCTTTTCCTAAGGCCAGGAAGATTTTCAATTACCATACCCTCTATACCATAAATCTTGGTTTTTCTTGAGAGCCTTATAGCTTGTTCTAGCTTATCCTTATTTTTTGCATAAAGTTTCAGGACAGGTTCGTTTTTCTCAACCTTATCACCTATTTTCTTGAATACCCAGACACCTGCTTCTTTTATATATGGTGCGCCTAGGGATCTGGCAATTTCAACAATTGCCCTGTTTGAAAGATGAGAAATGTATCCATCCAGTTCTGCCAAAATATCATAGGTATATTCTCCTGTTTCTATATCATCACTTTTTTCAATTCCTTTTCCACCTTGTGCGTTTATTATTTCAAAAAACTTTTCTTTAGCCTTTCCATTTCTTAAGTTATTTCTTGCAATTTCTATACCCTGCCCTCTTTCCGCAAAACCTGTTATTTCTAACATTAATCCTGCAATTTCTAAGGACTTAACTATAAAACTGTTGGATGTTTGCTTTCCTTCCAATGCGCGTAGCGCCTCCTGAGCCTCCAGTGATGGTCCTATTGCTCTTCCTAATGGCTGACCACCATAGGTAATCGCACATTCAATCTGCAAACCTAATCTGTTTCCGATTCTGATGAATTTTTCAGCTAGCGATCTTGCGGATTGTTCATCCTGAACTTTTGCCTCGTTACCCATTGGTATGTCTATAAGAAGATATTTTATGCTTGTTGCCACCTTTTTTGACAATACTGATGCTATGAGCTGCGGTATTGGATCTATACCAAGTGGCTGCTCTATCCTGATTATTTTGTCATCTGCTGGAGAAATATTGATTGAGCCACCCCATGCAAGAGTAGCTCCAACAGTATCCACTATTCTTTTTATTTCATCAGCCTTAAGATTTACATTTGCAAGAACTTCCATTACGTCTGCAGTACCTGCTGCACTTGTAATTGCCTTTGATGATGTTTTTGGAATCTTAAGGCCCAAGGATGCTAAAATTGGTACAGTTACCAATGCATATTTATTTCCAGGTACACCACCTATACTGTGTACATCATAAACATCATATTCAAATGATATCTTCTCTCCATTCGATACCATTGAATTTATCAGGTATGTAATTTCATCGTCATCAAGACCGACTGTTTGAAGGGATGTTACATAACTGGATAATTCAATCTGGGAAAGATTTTCATCATTTATGTCTTTAATTATAGCATCAAAATCTTCCTGTTTTAACTTGTTTTCAAATATTTTTTTCTTTATGGAATTTATTGATTTTAAATTAGGCGATGGTATAACATTTACATTTTTTCCTTTTATTTTTTCATGGTAGTCTGAAGAAATTAATACTTCACCTTTCCCAACCTGCGTTTTTGATATAGATACAAAAAATATGATTTTATTCTCACCAAAATCTATAATTACCCTTGAATTTTCTTTAACGCCAAGTTCTTCTGCATCCTTTTCGTTCATAAATACTGTTCTTCTTCCAAGAATATAATCAATGTTCTTAATTTTAAAATTCATAGTACGTCATAAAGCTTTATTTATAAAAACTTAGCCATCAGAATATCATCCACGTATTCCCCCCTAATCTTAAACTGTTTTTTCTTTATTCCTTCAACTTCAAAACCCAATTTTTTATAAAGAGAAATAGCATTTGTATTTGTAGAAAAAACTTCTAAACAGATTTTTTCTATACCTTTTTTTCTGGCCCATTCAAAAGATGTTTGCATTAGTGATGTTCCAATCCCTAAATGCCTAAAACCATATCTAATTGCTATTCCAAGAACAGCAACGTGATTATTTTTCCTGAATGATTCCTTTGTTAGTGTTAGGACTCCAACTATTTTTTTGTTGTGATCTGCAACAAGAATAAGTTCATTTTCATTATCCCCTATTCTCATAGATAAAAATTCTTCTCCACCTAAGTAAACGTCACCTAAAAGATATATTTCCTCACTCATTACATCATTAAAACAGTCAATGATTCCATTTGCATCTGTATCTTCAGCCATCCTTATTATGATTATTTTTCCATCTGGAGTATTCAACAATTTTGTCAAGTGCATTTACAAGCCTCCTTGCAGTAGGTAAAACTGGAATATGCATCTTTTCCAATTTTTTAGATATTTCATTTGTGTACTGTCCACCCGCCATCACACATATGATTGGTTTATTCCAATTCTTTTTAAATAGTTCAAATAGTTCATTAATGTTTCTATAAATGGGGGCATTGGGTATAACAAAGTATAATACAAATATATCAATGTTTTTGGAATCCTTTAAAACTTTTAAAGCATTCTCATACCATTTTGGTGTTGCCGATCCTGTTAGATCTAATGGATTAGAAATGATAGAATATTCTGGAAGAATTTTCTTTAGCCCTAATTTCTGCTCATCTGTAAGATTTGCCATCTTTAAGTTTTTTGATAAACCTATTGCATCTGCAGTGACAACGCATGGTCCTGCACCGTTTGTTAATAACAGAACATTTCCGTTATTTGGCAAAGGCTGATGAACAATTATTTTTATAGCATCTACCATGTCTTCTATATCATCAACAACAATCACGCCTGACTGTTTCATTGATCCTTCGAATATAATGTGATTCTCTGCAAGCGCACCTGTGTGAGATTTAGCCGCAGATTGACCTTCTGGCGTTCTACCCGCCTTCAGAACAACAATTGGCTTTATTTTTGAAACATTTTTTGCTAAGGTATAGAATTTTCTTCCATCTGAAAAACTCTCAAGATATGCACTTATAATCTTTGTATTTTTATCATTTTTAAAGTATTCAAGCATGTCTACTTCATTTATATCAACCTTGTTACCAAAACTTATAAATTTACTTACACCAACACTGTTTTCCTCCATTAATTCAAGCAATGTAACACCATATGTTCCAGATTGCGTCATAAATGATACAGGTCCTGCGCCTGGGCGTTTCATCGCTTCCCTCGCTTGGAAGAAGGTGTCAAAGCCATCCAATGAAGAAAATACACCAATACAATTAGGACCTACTATTCTTATGCCGAATTCATGAGATACATCCTTTATTTTTTTCTCCAAAATGGCTCCTTCCTCAGACACTTCACCGAAGCCACCTGATATGATCACTGCACCTTTGACGCCTTCTTTTGCGCCTTCCTCTAAAACTTGAGGGATTTGGTTTGCAGTCAAACTTATTACCATGAGATCAATTTTTTCAGGTATACTAGATATATTTTTATAACATTTTAAACCCATTATTTCATCTTCATTTGGATTTACAGGATAGAGTTTTGCTTTACTTTCCATGAGAGATTTCATAATTTCATAACCTATTTTTCCTTCTTTACTCGAAGCACCAACTATAGCTACAGTTTTTGGAGTAAATATAAAATTCATAAAAACAAAAATTAACTTTTGATATTTTAACATTTTTAAAAACAATTAAGAAAAGATTTATTAATTAATTCTTTTTATTCCTAACGCAAATGTCGGGTGAGTCAGATGAATAAAACAAATCCTGAATTGATAGAATTGGTAATAGATTTAAAGCGAAAGTCCAGAGAGGAAAATGTTAGCATCTGGCGAGACATTGCTGAAAGGCTTGAAAAACCTTTACGTGTCTGGCCTGAGGTTAACTTGAGCAAAATAGAGAGGTATGCTGATGATTCGAATATAGTTTTGGTTCCAGGAAAGGTTTTAGGTGCCGGAATTATTTCGAAGAAAATTACTGTTTCAGCATTCAAATTTTCTTCAGAGGCAAGAGAGAAAATTGAAAGCGCTGGTGGCAGGGTACTAACGATCAAAGAATTGATGGCCATTAATCCTAAAGGAAAGGGAGTTAGGATATTTGGGTGATACGAATGAAAATAATAGATGCTACAGATAATGTTTTGGGAAGACTTTCATCCTATGTAGCAAAAATGCTATTGAATGGTGAAGATGTAATTATTATAAATGCTGAGAAAGCTGTTGTTACTGGGAACAAAGAATTTATACTAAATGATTACTTGGAAAAATGGCAGAGAGGGTCTGTTAGAAAAGGACCTCATTATCCAAGGATGCCTGATAGAATACTAAGAAGATCTGTTAGAGGTATGCTACCATTCAAAACATCACATGGAAAAGAGGCTTACAAAAGATTGAAAGTTTTTATAGGGAAACCTGAAGAGATAGATTATTCAAAAGTTGAAAAAATTGATAAAGTCATTTATAAAAAAATTAGAAATAAAGTAACTCTTGGGGAGATTTCAAAAAATTTAGGTGCAAAAGTTGAGGTGAAAGAATGAAGGTTATTGTGGCCAGTGGAAAAAGAAAAACCGCTGTAGCTAGAGCGGTTATTAGAGATGGAAAAGGAATAATAAGGATTAACAAGGTTCCGGTTGATATTTTTAGACCTGAAATATTGAGAACTATGGTTAAGGAGCCTCTAATGTTAATCGGTGACAAAGCAAAAGAGATTAACATAGATATTAGTGTAAAAGGTGGCGGGATTATGGGTCAGGCTGAAGCAAGTAGAACTGCCATTGCCAGAGCCATAAATCAATATTTCTCAGATTCTTCAATAGAAAAAATGTTCAAAGAGTATGATAGAACGCTTCTAGTAAATGATGTAAGAAGAAAATTGCCAAAGCTTCCAATGGGTCGTGGTGCCAGGGCAAAGAGGCAAAAGTCTTACAGGTGAAATAAGATGATAATACCTGTTAGATGTTTTTCCTGTGGAAGGGTAATAGCAACAGATTACTTGAAATTTAAGGATGAGGTTGAAAAGATAAGAAGTACAGAAAAAAGAGAACCAACAAAAGAAGAGATTTCTAAAATTTTTGATGATCTTGGTGTTAAAAGGTACTGTTGCAGAAGAATGATCGTTTCCCATATAGATCTCATTGACGAAGTAATAGAATTTGACTGATTGGGACCGTGGGGTAGATTGGTCCATCCTACCAGCCTGGGGCGCTGGCGACCCG
>JBMFSK010000060.1:0-5679 GCA_049967595.1 Thermoplasmata archaeon | reverse complement strand
AAGCCCTGCCAGTGCACCTGTCATGAATCCGACTGAACTTGGCTTTTTCCTGAATACCATGTCCAGGAAAAGCCAGGTAACGGATGCAAATGCTGCAGATGTCTGGGTATTGATCCAGGATAGGACTGCAACATTGTTCATGCCCATCGCACTTCCAGAATTGAAACCGAACCATCCAAACCAAAGAAGACCCATTCCTAATATAACTAATGGAATATTATGTGGCATTTTTTGCTGGTATTTTCTCTTACCTATGTATAGTGCAGCAGCAAGGGCTGAAAATCCTGCGCTTGCATGAACAACAATACCACCCGAAAAATCAAGAACACCCCACTGCTGGAATATCCCACCACCCCAGATCATATGCGCGATCGGTACATAAACCAAAAAAAACCAGGCAGTGAGGAAAACAATGAAAGAATTGAACTTGAACCTGTTTGGAAATGCACCGACGATTAGCACGGGTGTGATAACTGCAACCATCATCTGATATATCATGAAAACTAATGTCTCCTGACCAGCTAATGTATTAATGTTAATATTGTTCAGAAAGAAATATTCACCTGAGCCATAAATCCATCCTAAAACAGTATCTGATGGGCCAAAAACAAGCGAAAACCCAAAGAGTAGCCAGAGAATTGATACCCATCCTAATGAGAACATCGTTTGCATCATTATTGCTACAGCACTTCTTTTTCCTGCAAGACCACCATAAAAAAGGGCAAGACCCGGAGTCATGATCATTACAAGTGCTGCTGATAAAAGCAGGAATAATAAATCTGCAGAGGTCATTAAATTCACCTTTGACAAACCGGTAAATGCTTCATTAGTAATAAAGATTTCAATTAAATAATTTATTTTTTATATAATTACCAATTATATCTATAGCTTTTAATGATGTTTCCCTTTCATATAATTTTTTGTAATAAGCGTAAATTGATTTTGAAATTTTTATTAAATCATTCCTTTTTTCTGAAATTTCAATGATCCTTGACTTAAAATTTTTAATATCATCAATAAAAATAATGTCCTTTATTTCATCTAAATTAAAACCTCTCGCTCCTATGGGCGTTGTAAGAACTGGCAGGCCATGGGAAATGTAATCTATCATTTTCACGTTCCTACCGGACCCTGTTGTTACTGGATTTAATGCTAAAAAAGCACTGTTAAGAATTTCATCCTTTTCCTCATCATTAACTGTTCCATGATAAATCATGTTTTTCAATTTCTTTTTGCGCGGATATTTGTTTAAATTCCCTATGATATGGAAATTGAACTGGTTTAGTTCCATGGCAATTTTTTCAATTTCCTTTAATGCAATAATATTTGGTTCATATAAAGAGCCAATAAATATAATCTCATTGGACTTTTCACCATTCCATTTATAATTGGTAAATTTTAATTGATGAGGGATTAGAAAAATTTTTGAATTATCTACATTGTAGATTTTTTTCAATAATTCCCTATCCTCCTCGGTAACTGTAAAAATTATGTGCGCATCCATTACAAGATTTTTTTCAATGCCTTTCACATAATCCTGATAAATGTTATCTTTTCTCAGAACATATTCAACGTTATGTGCATCGTATACAATTATCTTATTCTTTAAAAAATTTTTTGTAATGCTATAAGTCCAGGGCCCTTCATAAACAATAACATCACTTTTATCAATCAATTCTTTTACCCTTGATAAAAATCTCTTTCTAACATACTTGTTCTGAGATAATAAAATTTCAAAAGATCTGTTACCTTTTAAAATCGCTAAAATAAAAAGAAGGTAAGATCTATACTGCTCAGCAATATCAGTTTTTTTATCTAACAGGACTGGCCCTCCAATGGATATGATCTTTCTGTTTGAATTTTCAAATAGGCTGTAACATCTCATTGAATATGCACTTGAGTAACTCGGTATAATTTTACCATGCGCCAGTTGGAGAATTCTTATATCTTCTTTAATCATCAATACCATCCCAATTAGACAACAAACTTTTCAGTACCCTTGAATATATATAGATCTTCCTTAAGTTCATTTAATATGTTTTTATTTTCATCTGGGTTCAGATGTTTTTTATTGTACGTAAATTCATCTATTGAACCATTGAGACCATTAACCACCAACTTGTAACCTTTTTTGTAAATGGCCTTCTTTGGATAGAACATCTTTTCTATCATACTTTTGTAATCAATATCGTTTGGAAGAATACCATTTTTCACCAAACCCTGAAGATCATGAACAGGACCAAATGATTCACTGTATGCCATTTCTTCTGTGATTGTGTCCTCAAAATTTCCATCAATGACATTTTCAATAATCCTCGGCACACCTATCAGGCTCTGGTATCCATTTTTTTCTTTTATTTTTATGTTTCCAGGTAATTTAATTAATAGTGGAACCTCTATAATTTCATTGTATAGAAAGTTACCATGACCATAATAGGGATATTTGTAATCCTCCTTCATTGCCTGACCATGATCGGATGTAACAATTATCAAGGATTCGTCGTATATTTTCAATTTTTTAAAATGGTCCATTAATCTTCTAAATTGCCTGTCTAACATTGATAGTGATTTTTTATAACCATTTCTTGTTTCTTCCATATGACTTTCTGGAATTGGTTCCTTTCCAGAAATATCCAGATATTTTATTTTTCTATCATCAATATCAAGTTCCCATTCTGCTACTGGCTCGTGAACTTCCATAAAATTTATAAAAATAAAAAATGGTTCTTCGAAGGAGCTGTTCATTATGTGATCAACAATCAAATCCGATCCCTTCATATAAGGATAGTTCTTTTCCTTTTTCCTCCGAAGTATTCTTTTATGAATATTGTAGTAGTTTTTGAATTCTTCTATTTTTCCATGGAGTAATAGGTTTTTTGCAGCCTCAATTCTATTTTTTCCAAATTTCTTGTAATCAGAGACCGCAAACATCTCTTCCTGTGTTTCGTATTCGGAATTGAAAAATGTAAATGAGTTAAAGTATCTATCAAAGCCCGTATAAGGCGATAACCAAGGGTTAGTTGAAAATCCAAGATTGTTATATCCCCTTCTTGATAATTTTTCTATTACTGTTGGCCCATTGTAGCTTGATATTTTCTCGAGGGCCTTGCCATCACCATTTTCAATATCTTCATGAACCATATGCTCGCCAGAGTAGAGCCCCGTGAATAAGGACATATGTGATGGTACGGTCCATGGAGATGGTGCTATCGTGTTCTTGAAAAGATTTGAATCACTGGCAAAGGAATTGATGTGTGGTGAAACTGCATCACCACCATACAAAGATAAAATATCGCTGCGAAGAGTATCGAATACGATCAATATGATGTTTGGGTTTTCCCTCATATGATCACATATATCCAAATCTTCTCAATTTTTCCATCATTCCTTCCTTGTCCTGAGATCTGCCTGCCCTTTCTTTAGTGTGTTCAAGATCCTGCTCCCAGGCAGGCTTTTCCCCTGTCTTCTTTGAATCATATTTACCGTCTATAGACCTGTAGCCCTGGTAGTATAATGGATGTATTGGAAGATTATATTTGAACGTGTATTCCCAAACATTTCTTTCTGTGAAAGGCAATATTGGATGAACCCTAACATGTGGCGGGTTTTCTCTCGGGGATATGAAAACTTCCCAGGATCTGGCCGGATTTTCATCCCATCTTATTCCTGTGAAAAGTGCATCAATTCTATATTTTTTTATTGCATCGTTCATTGCTACAGTTTTTAAAATGTGATTACCAACGCTTGTTTCAAGAGAATAATCAAAATATTCACCATTTTCATCTTTTTTAATTTCTCCTTCCTGCGCAATTTTTCTAGCCTCTTCTTGGTTTTCTATATTTAGATCTTTCAAGTATATTTTGTTGTCCTTTGCCTTGCTTATTGCATCATCATTTCTTGCATAAATAACCTTAAAATTCAATTCCTTGCTTATTTTGTCAAGCATTTCAAGTGTTTCTTCATAATGCTGGCCATGATCAATGAAAAGTGCAGGAGGCATCTGAAGATTCTCTTTTTCCACTACCGTTTTAACAAGATGAAGCACGACCATGCTATCTTTTCCAGCTGACCATACCACGAAAGGCCTCTTGTACCTCAATAATGCATCCTTTACAACTATTTTAGCAATCTCTTCTTTAGCATTAAGGCTTAATCCACCTTCAACCCTGATTTCATTTGCCATGGCTGGTGAAAATAAAAATGGGTATTTAATATTTTATCTAACTCATTTTATTATAAATTTCATAAATTTTTTTAGATAGTTCTTCTGATATACTTTTCCAGTCGTAGTTCTCTTCAATGTATTTTCTTACATTTAGAACATTTTCTTTTAATGTAGATAGATTCTCAAAAGCGTATTCCATTCTTTCGGATATTTTTTCGGGATTGACTGAAACATATTCAAGTGCATTATTTTTTTCAAAATAGTCGAATACGCCTTTCATTCCATCACTTAAGATTACATAATTCCCGGATGCCAAGGCCTCTATAACAACGAGTCCAAAATATTCATCATGCCTAATTCCGTAAGTGGGAAATACGAATATGTCACAATTTCTGTAAATTGAAGGTAATTCTTCCTCAGATACAAATCCATGGTAAATTATGTTCTCAATACTTTTTGATTTTTCAATAACAAGATCTTCAAGTTCTCCTGTTCCAACAATATGAAGTTCCGAGCTATTTTTATATTTAAATCTTGACCATGCTTCAAGCAATTCTTTTATTCCCTTATATTCAACAAGCCTTCCGACAAAAAGATACCTGGTTTTTTCATGTGCATTTTTTTCTGGAAAAAAAAGTCTGGTATCCACACCATTGAATATTATAAAATCAGTATCCCTTTTAATCTTACTTAAATTTAAAATAGCAGAGGAAGTGAAATGAATTGCATAAACCATTTTGTCCAGTATGGTATTTTCGAATTTATTCAGTGGCCTTCTCTCAATGGGTAAATAGTTATGCGTTCCAAAAATAAGAATTGGTTTCTTCTTTGATAATAATTTCCTAGGGAAAAATAAATAGAATAATTGATAATCAGAAACTATATAAATTATATCACTGTTCATTAAATCTATAAATGTTTTTCTATTTAATGTTCTGGAAAATAAATATTTTAAAAATATTGAATAAAACAAAAATATATCTTTTGAAATATTTCTGCCCTGATATGATAGGCCTTTATCCCTATCCTTTAATAGGTTGTTTATTATGCCTGGATAGAAAAATCTTTTATAGTCCTTTAAACCATAAATGTTTTCAATATCTTTTTGAGATACCCTCTCCTTATCTATAATATTTGTCTGGAAAATTTTAATATCGAATAAATTCTTGTCCATATATTTGTAATAAAAAAGAATTGTTTTCTCAGTCCCGCCACCATATCTGATATCCGTCTCTATAATAAATGATAGTTTAATTTTATTTATTTCATCCATTGATTTCAAAATCTTTTTACTGTATTTAAATAATTCCAAGAAAGTAAGATTGATGAAATTAAGATGAAAAGAATTAATACTCTAAAAACATTAAAGGTAAGAAATGATCAAGGATTCAACAATAATAACAGAAAGTGCTCTAAAAACAGGAATAGGAAGATACGCATCAAACCTTTATAAATTTGGCTTTTTTGAGAAGTTGATGCATTTATCATACAATGGGCAGAGCGATTTTGATGAA
>JBMFSK010000059.1:0-5735 GCA_049967595.1 Thermoplasmata archaeon | reverse complement strand
TGTCGGTCTATGAATCAGGAAGCTCCGATGCTTTAACTGAGGAGTAGCTCACAATTCTTTCAGATC
The DNA here is from genome assembly GCA_049967595.1 of Thermoplasmata archaeon. Taxonomy (GTDB): domain Archaea; phylum Thermoplasmatota; class Thermoplasmata; order Thermoplasmatales; family ARK-15; genus ARK-15. The sequence goes on along the minus strand of JBMFSK010000059.1, from coordinate 5,669 downwards.
TTTGACCATTAAAATTGCATCCCTTGAACCTCTATAACTTAACATGTAATAATCCTTTAGAATTTGTAACTCCTTGAATCCATGCTTGCGGTAGAAGTTTATTGCTCCTTTATTTTTCAACCTTACTTCAAGAACAATCCTTTTTTTATTGTTTGAAACACAAACTTTTTCAAGCTCTCTCATGAGCACAGATCCAACACCTTTACGTTTGTATTTCGGTACTGTTGCAATGGATTCAACATGGCATTCATTGCTTTCAATGTAATAGCTCAGATATCCCTCGGGCTCGTCGTTCTCGTAAATCATCGTATGTGCAGTGAGGAGCATATATTCAATCTCGCTGTCACTGTAAGCGAATTTGTTGAAAGCCAATTTCTCTATCTTTTTAATGATCTCGAAATCATCAATGCTTCCCTGCCTAATCATTGATCTCTTAATTTCTTACGCTGATAAAAATTTATGGAAACCTTTTTTATAATGGAATAGATACCATAAAATATGGATGTGCCTTTGGCATCAAAATGTATTTTTCACAGGGAAGGGAAATGCTACTTCGTTATTTCATATCCAACTAAGTGCAATCTTTGTTTTAATTTTGTTACATCGGATCCTGGAATAAAAAGAAAATACGGATTCAACAAGACCATGATATCATTATACGACATTTTAAAGGTTGATAAATCATTCAAAACACTATTTCCGAGCAGCGGTGATGAGATTCAGACAATATTTGAAGTTGAATGATTTTTAAAAAAAATCTAAGTAAATGAACTGCCAAAGTATAAGAAAAACAACAATTAAAGATAAAGCTACAGAAATGAAATAAGCGGCTTTATCAGCATCCTTTATTTTTATTTTAGATAGTATACCAGAAATGTAATCCTTGAAAACATATCCTCCATCCAAAGGTATCAGGGGAAGAACATTTGTCAGTCCGAGCATTAAATCAAGCCAGAATATCCAATAAAAAACATTTGCCACAGGCCAAAATAGCCATGATGCAAAAGGGGTTGAATAAACGCTCTGGAAATATGTGGGGAAAGGCGCCAGACCCATGAATGGCAGGGCTATTAGATCAAGAAAACCCTGAGTAGGACCGTAAGAAAAAGGGTTAGAAACAAGAGAAATAAGATATTCCGGCTGGGAATATGAAATATTCATGTACATGACTGTAACTCCAAGGAAACCCTTGCCCCTGAAACTAGGGCTGTTGTAACCTGGGGCATAGCCCTGATAGAAATCATATTTATCAACAAGAACAATGCTTTTTTCAATTATTTTTCCTCCGTAAAGAAATGAGATATTGATTTTTTCATTTGCCGTGGTATTGTCCATTAAATTGTAAAAGAAGGTAATATTCTTTATTTCGATATTATTAACCTTAAGGATAACGAATCCTGGTAATATACCAGCATAATTTGCTGGACTGTTCTTTAAAACTTGGGCCACCCATACACCAGATATGGTATTTATTTCAACAGTTTCAGAATTCCTTAGCAATTTAACACTAACATTCTGTCCTGGATTCACATTTATAGTATTTATTTCGGAAACATTTTTTATCGTTGAGTTCCCTATTTGCATAATCAGATCGCCAGGTTTAAAGTTCTGGTTGTAAGAATTTACTACCATGATACCCTGCTGTGCTACAGAGACATTTGACATGAGAAGCAAAAATATTAACAGGGCAACGATTGCAGCAATAATGTTTGTTGTTGGTCCTGCAGCAAATATCTTCATTCTTGTCTTTTTTTCTGCCTTTTCAATCTGTTCTTCATCTGGCTCGACAAAAGCACCCACAGGTATGATAAACCATAAAACTCCTAAAGATTTGATCTTTATACTATTTTTTGCGCTTTGAATACCGTGTGAGAATTCATGGATCACTACTGCGATGATCAACCCTACTATACCGTAGCTCACGGGAATGTATGGATTAATTCCTGGAAGGCCTATTACAGCAAGAGGATTTGGCGCAGAAGATTTAGGAAGGCCTATGACAAGTATTGCTTCCCAGATTAGAAGGGCAAACGTGAGAACCATTGATATCAATGTTATGTAAATCGCAGAAATTCCGTAATAATCCCAGAATTTGAATTTTGAAATTTTCTCTATGGATTTTCTGCCTTTCTCAGTGGAAATCATCAGAGCAGGACCGTAAGGCTTAACGGTCCTGTATTTTCTAGTCCCAATAAAATAAACAAAAAATATCCAGATAATTAGGATGATCAGTATTTCTGTTATTATTATTGTTAAATCCATGATTATAGGTACCCTATCTTCTGTAATTCTTCCTTCAACTTGTTAACTGCCTCTAATATTTCATCGTCCTTTTTTGCTCCTGTACAGACTACCTTACCGGAGCCAAAAAGAAGTAGAACAACCTTCGGTTCCTCTACCCTGTAAACTAGACCTGGAAACTGCTCCGGCTCATATTCGACGTTTTCTAGTCCAAGGCTCATCGCTATATCTGTCAGGTTTAGATCAACGCCCAGATCGTACACGGCTACGATGTTCTGAACTATTATCTCTGGATTATCATAAACATCTATTCCTGCCTTTCTCAATTTTGTTACAATGGTTTTGATAGTCTGGTTCACAGCATCAAGATCTTTCGCTCCAGTACAGTTAACCTTTCCACTCCTGAAAATCAAAACAGCTGTCTTTGGCTCAGAAAGCCTGTAAATAAGCCCAGGAAATTGATCTGGTTCATATTCTGACCCATCCAATGCCAGTGCAATCCTGCTAAGGTCAAGCTTGTCTGCAATGGCAGTTGAAGCAACTATGTTTTCTATGGTAATTTTATCATCTACCATTATATCCACCTTCTTAAAAGATTATTAATAAAGGGTATATATACTTTGGTTATTTTTTTTCGTAGACGTCAAAGAAAATTGCTCCTCCGAATTTTTTCTCCTGGGCTATCAGTTCAAGACCATTAGATTCGAACATTCTGATTATTTTTGAATGCTCAGGATATTCAATGAAAGTGTAAAACAAAGTAAAATATTCATGGATCAATCTACCCTTGGTGATTATTATTGCTGCAAGTATTGGCAGGAAAAAAATGTATAGGTAATAAAAAAATTGAAGCAATCTAGAATCTGGCTTGCCAATATCAATGATTATTAATCTCCCTCTTTTTTTTATTATTCTTGAAATTTCCTGGGATGCTTTTTCATGCGAAATTGCATCCCTGAAAGAGAAACCGCATGTTACGAGATCAAAGTATCCATCTGGAAATGGCATGTTCTCAAACTTGGCCTGAACCTTTTCTCCATTTTCTCTATTTATTTTAAGTAGTTCTACGCTAGGATCCATCATCACTGTAATTTTTGGCTTAGATTTTTTCAAAATAATATTGGCCATTGTTCCAGGGCCTGAGCCAGCATCCAAATAGAATTCAGGATCCTTAATGTATTTGAGCGAATGATCCCTTACCACCTTCTCATTGTCAAGGCTCATTATCCTGTTCATCAGATCGTAGAATGACTGCAATTTTTCCAGGCTTCGTTCCAGATCATGCCATTTGTCAATCTTCATGAAATGGCTTTTCCTCCACCATATATCCTTGGGGCTTTTTCCTGATGGCTTATTGCATAAACGTCATGTGTTAATGCAATTTCCTGTTCAAAATCAACGAGGATTTTATCACCTGATACGTCGGATACCGTTGCTGGATATTTTCCGAAGTTCGTGTAAATCTGAATCTTCTGATTGTTGTAAAGAGAATCCCTTATAGCTGGATTCTTTCTTATCTGGATCTTTATGGATGAGGATGTCATAAACCTCTCATGTGATGCAAGAATTGCTCCCTTTGGAACGTCATCAGGATTGAGTCCCTTTAGCGCTACACCAACCCTTGTACCTATATCGGCAAATTCAACATCCACGTCCTGAACTTGAATTGACCTTATCTCAGTCATTTTAGGTCCTGGGTATACGCGCATTTCATCATGCTTGTTTATTCTGCCACCTTTAACAAAACCAAGTGCTACAGTACCAACACCTTTGACTGGAAACACCTGATCAGCGACGATGTATCCTTCCCCTTCAGCCCGTCTTTCTTTAAAGCTGCTTAGGAAATCGAGCGCATTCTCATAACTGTTCTCTTTAATTTCATATTGGGATAATGAAGTATTTTTAATTAAGGCCTTAATTGAGCCTATCTTATCTTGGTCCGTGAGAAATATGCCTTTTTCAATGTTAAAAGCGTCTAATGCAAGCAATACTTCACCGAGATCCCTGTCTAATTGGTTCACTTGTACTATCGCTGCATCCGCTACAGAAGTTGAAAGAAGCAATGGTGCAATTCGCTCAGGAAATTTGAAAGGTAAAAGAAATGTGAAAACGATGTTTTCTGATTTTCTGTTAAAGTATCTTATATCGGTTTCAGATCCCTGTTTGCCAATCTTCTTAAGCAATTCCTCATCCATATAGGATAAAATCGTATAGTTCATGAAATGTGATATGATTTCACTATATAAAATAAATTGGCAGGTATGGATATTCTATCATCGATTTACATATTAATAATAAATTTTTTTAAAAAATATTTCTGTGTGGTATGTAGTTAAAATCATATTAAAGAAATTGAATTTAGCAATTTTTTAAAAAGATTGCAAAGTTTTTTTAATGCAAAGCCATGATCTATTTATGCAATGTGGAAAACTTCTTAGTACATGGAACGAAGGCTACATTTATTTTACTGAAATAATTTTCGCTATTGCATTTTTAATCCTTGGAATTTTAATTGCAATATTTTCAATTCATTCACCTGTTGGGTTGGTTTTTGCAATAATATTCTTTATAATTGGAATTTTAATAGGGTTCATTGACGTAGGAAAGGGAACTCCTGGAAAAAACACGCTTACAGCAAGATTGAATGAGTTCTGCTATGGAGGGTATACTAGACCATTTGGAATGGCAGCGGTAAACATCGATCTGAAAAAGAACCCAAGGCTTCTCGTTATTAGATATGCTTATTATTTTTCTCCTCCTAAAACTTTTATTCCTCTGAACTCTCCATGGCAGGGCTGGAATCTTATGTTCGTGTACAACGGAAAAATATACTGGGGTCCTAATGTGGCCACTATGAACTATGTGCGAAAAGATCATGTGTTCATGGGCTCTGTAATAAAAAGGTTCAGGGAGCTAAATCTTGAAGTGGAATATGTACTTTTGGATCCACACTACATGGATGCATTCATATCATCAATTAAAAATTATGCAAGAGAGAACATATCTCTTAAAGAAATTTTAGCAAAGACATCCATTGACAATCAGGGAAGAATGCAAACTAATGAGAAAATTTATGAACCTCCTGAAGATTTGGAAAGGGCAAATATAGATCCCAGCTATGAAGAACTTCTCCCTTCAATACTTTCAAAATAGTGCCACCGTAGCTCAGGCGGAAGAGCGGCTGATTCGTAATCAGCAGGTCGGGGGTTCAAAACCCTCCGGTGGCTCTCTCAATTATGGTAATAAAATTATACTTTAGAAATGGAAATTAATTTTAAATATATCTAAATTATAATAAAAGATATGAAAGTCACAGAAAATATTGATTTAAGGAATGTTAGGGGTTTGGGAGAAGCTGTAAATCTTAACAGCTTTAGCGATGAGATACACGGACTTCCATCAACAGAAAGGCATATAAATAATATTTA
>JBMFSK010000058.1:0-5997 GCA_049967595.1 Thermoplasmata archaeon | reverse complement strand
AAGGATGTTATTTTTCAACTATAAATTTTATAAAGGTGGCGAAGTTAAGTTATAAAATTGATACTAGACCGAATGTTATGTAAGAGATAAGGAATGCAAGCGCCAGCTGCACAATCAGGCTCAGGAGTGTCAAAGGCAATCCAACCCTTCTTGCAAGTGCTGTCAAGGTAGCTATACAGGACGAGTAGAATGCAAGAAAAACCATGAGTGCTAAGGCAGAGGCTACGCTCAAAGATTCAAGGAGTGCAGTGCCCCCGAACTCTGCAATTATTCCCATAACCACTTCTTTGAATATCCATCCCCCCATCAGGGAAACAGAAATTTGCCATGGTATACCTATTGGGGCAAAAGCTGGCTCCAGTGCTTTTCCTGCAATTGCAAGCCATGAGCTCCCAGCATCATATGTGATTCCTCCAGGTCCAAGTATAGTGGGTAACCAAAGCACTATTGTGGTGCCCATGATCAATAAGGATAGCTTTTTTATGAAATCAACAAGGTAATCCCATGTTCTGAGACCAACAATGCGCCAATTCGGTATCATTATGGGCGTAGGTGGAAGTTTCTCCACCTCCTGCGGGTGGCCCACAACGGAATGGTAAATAAGGAATGCCAGGAAAATCGCAACAATCATCGCAAAGTATGGAAGGAGAAAGGCTATAGGGACTAGATAGGTAGGAAGCACTACAGATGCTATTATTATGAACAAGGCCATCCTAGGTGCGCATGGAATATAGGGCACAAGAAGTGCGGTCAAAGTCCTGCTCCTCTTTCCCCAGAGTACCTTTGTTGCGTTCATGGAAGGTATGTTGCATGAAGCGCCCATGAAAGCTATTACTATGCTGCGTGGTGAAAGGCCGAATTTTGAAGTAATTCTCTCTACACCAGAGCTGAGTGCACCTATAAGCCCTATCTGTTCATAAAGTGCCATGAAAAAAGCAACAGCAGCAACATAAGGTATGAATAATATTACCACAGATACTCCTGACCATATTCCGTTCTTTAGAAAGAGGGTGAGGAGTGGATTTCCCTGTATGACTAAGAGCTGGCCTACCCAATCCATGGCTGGTTGTATAGCAGGAATAAGGGCAATGGGACTATTACCGAAAGGTGTTTCTCCATCTACAAGGATGAGTAAAGCCATAAGTGTAAGTAAAAGGATACCTAAAAGTGTTGGAATTGCAACAGCAGGCTTACTAAGTAACTTTGCCTTCCATAGTTGACCCTTGAACTCCACGTTCATCTCTGGAACGTCCGTTTTTTTACACGCATCATCTGTTAAAAATTTTCGGAGTTTCTGAATTCCTATACCCTTGGCAGCTGATGTATATAAAACAGGAACCCCCAGCTTGGAGGATAATGTTTCTTCATCAATTACTGGATTGGCAATGTCAACCATGTTAAGTACGAATATTACCTTCTTTTTCTTTGCCATGATCATTAGGAGGTTCATTGATTCCCTTATAACATGAGGAGCACCCACAATGACTACACCATCATAATTTCCATTAAGGGCATCAGACAGTGCTAAACGTTCATCCTCATCTTTAGGGTCTTCAGCATTAAATATTCCTGGTAGATCGGATATTTCAATAATTGTTTCTCCTTCCGAGAATGAACCAATTTCCTTATCCAAAGTTTTTCCGGGGTAGTTTGCAATCTTTACACGCCTGCCCACAAGGCGATAAAATATCATTGACTTACCAACATTGGGTGCACCTACAAGCGCATATTTTATTGTCTTCATAGACCAAAACTTCCCCTAAATTTAGACATTATTTTCTTCATTATCCCATTCAGGGGCATCATTCTTTTCTCACCACGATAAATCTAGCAATATCTTCATCAATAGCTATATCATTCCCTTTTACTGATACTATCATGGGCCCTCTGTTTATCAATGACCTTTTTACTTTCACAGGTGTCTTGATCATAAAACCAATATTAATGAGCTTTTTAACAAGCCTGTCATCACCGTGGACAGTCACAACATAGGCATTTTCACCTTCCGCAAGCTCAGAAAGAAGCTTCAGGTTTCCATTTTCCCTGTACCTGTAGAGAAGATCTGAAATGCCGTTGAAGACATCATCATCTATAACATGCTCAATCTTGCAAGCAAGCTCATGTATTTTCCTTTGATCAATATTTATGAATTTTAGAAATTCCTCTATTAACCTGTGCCTTTCAAGTATTTTTCTACCTATCTCCCTTCCATCTTTTGTAAGCTTCACCCCTTTGTAGGATGCGTATTCTAGATATTCCTTCTCTGCCAACTTTTGAAGCATTTCTGTAACACTGGAAGGTGAAACTTTAAGCGTTTCCGATAAACTCACAGTTGTTGCCCTCTCACCCTTAAACTCCATCCTGTAAATCATCTCGAGATATTCTTCAATTCTTTCAGTTTCTTCCATCAATTAGGTAATAAAGTTAAAATATTTAAATTTTTGTTAACCGAAATTTTTGAAAAAATAAGTAATTACACATTTTAATAATTTATTTTTTTAAAAAAATTATTTTATATTATAAATTTATTATATAATAATTTCTCTTTTCATCTTTATTATTTTTCTGTTTGAATTTTTTTTGTATAAAAAGGATTTTATTGATGATTTTTTCTTATAAAAACAATTTTTTTGAGGCTTTTGAAGATTGATAAAAAAGTCAAAGATGTAGAGATATTGTAATAATAGCAATAGTTGCAGGAAAAGTATTCGTGAAAAGAAAGAAAAAGCAAGGACCAAAGGGTGGAAGGAGTCGCCTAAACAGCCATCGCAGCAGTAAATTTTCTTCTTTTATTTCTCAACATTATTTTTTGGTCTATTGAACACAATCCCTTCCTGCCGAATTTCACGTTCTGGTCATCCTTTTTTAGCACTCATATCACAGGATATCCTGGATTGATCGCATTTGAAACATCCTTGCCTGTTAAATGAACAAGGAGGTTTATCCTGCCAAAGCGCGAGCTTGACCAATGCGCAATACTGTTAAAATTTGATTCACCCCTGCTGTTCCTGATGCTCCTAAAATCTGGAATACTGAAAAGATCCACGATCTCGAGGCTTCCATAGTTTGAAATTACGATCTTTCCCCTTATTAAAGAAATGACAGGGCTGAGCCTTAAAATTTCATAAACCTTTTCCAGAAATATTTTGCCAAAGTCCTTCTCATAATAATCAAAATGTCAATGCCTATGACAATGCGAAAAGCATCGCTACTGTATTTTGGTGAATAAAGGGGCGATGAATTCACATATTCAATATTGTAGCCTGTTATGAAATCCGTGATAAGATACCTTTTCATCTCTTCAGCCAGAGCATGTGCCCATGAACTGCTGATCCTGAATTTTTCTTCCATGCTAAGATATTCCATGATGCGCATATAACCCTTTCCAAATCTCATGATCAAGATTGCATCATTAATGTTAACCTATTCTACCAAAGGATAGGGGAAAAAGATTAAATAGTGATAATACTATGCATTAACAAGCCATTATAAGCACCTCCATTTTTCTTCTATTTTTTAACTAAAGGATTAAAAATATGAAAAGCTTACAGATAATTCCAGGACTTTTTTCTGCAGTTCATTATTCATTAAAATATCCTTGAGAATTGTATTTTATAGATAAAATGTAAATAGTATTGATGCCATATATAAAATGCCATAATAAGCGATCTGACATTTATTATTTTTTTAAGGATATATACTCATTTATTTTTAAGGCAATTTCTTAGGCGCTAGCATCTAGAAAATTTTTGTTTTGTGAAATATTAAAGTTATGCATTATTATTTAAAATGGATAATAATTTTAAAATCATGTAAAATCATAACTTGTAAAAAAAGATAATAAGATGAACGTTATATCAGGAAGTATGGAAAGGGAGCATATTATAAGCGAAAGCATTATTGATGAATATTTCCAAAAATTAAAAAATTCTCTGGATGTGGATGCAATTGTTGTAGGTGGTGGTCCCTCTGGATTGTATGCTGCATACAGACTTGCCATGGATGGTTTTAAGATAAACCTTTTAGAAAAGAGATGCTCTTTGGGCGGAGGTATTTGGGGTGGCGGAATGATGTTCAACATTGTAACCTTTTCTGAAGAATCTAAGCCCATATTCGATGAGCTTGGATTAAATTACAGAAAAAGGGGAGAATCATATGTAGCCAGCAGTATAGAGCTTGCAGGAGCCCTGATATATAAGGTATCGAAGAGCGGTGCAAATATTTTGAATTGCATGTATGCTGAGGATATAGTCTTGAAGGATAATAAGGTTCGTGGTGTCGTGGTGAATTGGTCTCCTGTGGGAACGCAAGAACTGATGGTGGATCCACTAATCATGCTTTCTAAGATTGTTATAGATGCCACAGGCCATGGGGCAGAAATTGTCTCTTACCTTTCCAGGAGAAAGAAAAAAATAGTAATTAGAGGAGAAGGTGCTATGGACATTGAGCATGGAGACGTATCGACTGTTAATGATACAAAGGAAATCTATCCCGGATTGATCGTATGTGGCATGACTGGTATTGCGGTGAGCGGTTCACCTAGAATGGGGCCTACATTCGGTGGGATGTTACTCAGTGGGAAAAAAGCCTATCAACTTGCAAAAGAAAGAATAAAACAGATATGATGGTGCAATGTTAAATTTCTTTATTAATTTAGGATAAATTTTGATCCAATCCATGCTTTTCAAAGATAGGAGTAAGGGTTGATGGTTTTAATAGGTAATTAATAATCTAAGATCCCCATATAATTTATATAGTTCCATATTATTTTTATATAAATTATTTGTTTGATTCTCAAAAAAAGCATCTTCTCGCTTTTTCAATTCCTCTTTTAAAATATTACCTTCACCTACAAATACATTTCTTAAAAAATCCTTGAAGTTTTTGAATGGATCATCACTATTTTCATTGTTCCTTAATTCGTTTATATTATCCTCTAATAAAAATTCAGAAAATTTTACATATGACCTTTCTGGAGCAATTAAAGAAATAATCCACAGCAGATTCTTTATTACATTTGTATATGGTAAATCTTCCCCCCATTTCCTATTAGAATTTATCCATTCTTCAAATATAACATCATAATAATCTTCTACCATTTTTATTAATTGCTTTGGATAATCCCTGATTTTTCTTATTTTAATCACACCTAAAATAAAACTTATTAAACGCATTTGAAAATCACTTTCTTGATCATCATCTAATTTAGTTAATAAAGAGAATAAATATTGGCAATCAAAAACATCTGCAACTTGATCATAATTCCAACTAGGCCCAATATTGGTGGCCGGATCACCTAAAAATTCGTTTAATAAAAATTTAATTTTCATTTTATCATTATTGTCCGTTATCTTTACCTTTTCGTCGTAGTGTTTAATTATTTCATTAATTTGTTTAATTATTTTATTCCAGATCTTCTTTTTAACAATATTTTCTGGATTTCCATTTTCTAAAAACTTAATATATTTATGCCTTTTATCAAGGTCTATTATACCTTCTGATTCAAATTTTGAATAATTTATTTCTTCAACATATCCTTGAGCTTTCAAATCTTTTATTATCCTATTTAATGTTTTGGACTGGGTAATATTTAAATCCCTGATAATTTGGAATATCGGGGCGATTTTCTTATCTTTTATATACATAAATACATCATTTTTTAAATTTTTTCTTCTTACTTCTTGTCTTTCCATAGGACCAGTAATTAATTACTTATTATTAAATGTTTTGTAAATTATTTGTCAAAAATTATTGTCATAATGTTTATTTATAGTATCTTGAATTTTGCATTAATTTTATCTATAATAATAAATAATAATATTAAAAATATGTACAATAAAGACTTTTACAATAATTTTAACTAATAAACTATTTAATCGAATCCTTTTTTATAATAAAGTTAGTTCACAATCAACTTCACAATTTTATTTCATATTAGAAATTAAACTACAGACTCTCCGCATGTCTAATTTGAATATTTTGTTAAGCACTTAATTT
>JBMFSK010000057.1:0-6031 GCA_049967595.1 Thermoplasmata archaeon | reverse complement strand
TTTAAATAGAAATTTTATGTAGAGTAATTTTTGTATAACGTAATTATGCCTAAAAATTGACCCAAAAGCAATTAAGTATTCTAACGATATCATCCAGTTCATTGAAAGGAAAAGGTCATAAAATATTAATAGTAATTGTTCATGATCATTTTTAAATGAATTTACCAATAATAGTTGTTAACTTCAAGGCTTATGTGGAATCCACGGGAATGAAATCTATAAAGATTGCGAAAATAGCCGAAGAAGTTTCAAAGGAAACTGGCATAGAAATAGCCGTTGCGCCATCTTTTGCAGATGTAGTTAAGGTAAAGGAGTTAGTTTCCATTCCTGTTTTTGCACAGCATGCTGATAATATATCTCCAGGAGGCCATACCGGTAGCATAACTGTTGAAAACTTAAAGGATTGGAACATAGATGGTGTAATAATAAACCATTCTGAGAAGCAGCTTAAAATTTCTGAAATAGATGCGCTGATAAAAAAAATAAGTGACTTAGGCATGAAAAGTATAGCATGCACGAACAATGTCAGTGTTACAAGGGCCGTTTCAGCACTCAGTCCTGATTTCGTTGCAATAGAGCCCCCTGAACTAATAGGCGGTGATATTTCCGTGTCTATGGCAAAGCCTGAAGTTATTCAGGATTCAGTTAAGGTTGTAAAAATGATTGATAAGAATGTAACAGTTCTTTGCGGAGCAGGTGTAAAAAATAAAAATGACGTGAAAAGGGCATACGAGCTCGGAGCAATGGGTATTCTTGTTGCATCTGGTGTGGTAAAGGCGAAAGATGTTAAATCAGCATTGATGGATCTTGCCTCAGGATTTGCCGGTGATTAGCTATGGCAAAAAAAGAGCAGGATGAAGAAATAGTTTTACCTGAGCTGAGTGAGAAGGAATTTTTGCAGGGTGAGATGCATAAGGGAAAGGCAACAATATTATCATATGTGTTAGGCATTGCTGTGGGATTTTTTTCAGGTTTTCTTGAATCAACTGGTCTGGCAGCACTATCATATGTTCTTGGAATAGCATTTGCAATTATACTGCCTTATATGCTCAGATATGCAAAAGTGAACATTGATAGAAAAACTCTAGCTTACGATATAATAGTATTTATTGCATCCTGGATAACATTCTGGATCGTGGCATTGAATCCTCCATTCTTCTAATATTCCCAAGCGAATTTTTTACTGTAAAATAAAAATAATTCCATTTCATCTATGGTATTAATATCCCTGGAGAATGAAATATTTCCTTTCAATTTGTCAAGATCTTTGCCTATGGAATTGCTTTTTATAATTTTCAATATTCTAGATTCCATTGTCCTATCTTTTCTTTCAACGTCTGCATAAAAATGGCCATCCCTTATGTAAGGTCCTGAAAAACATCTGCCTTTCCATTTCTTGATGAATTTTTCAGAGTTTTTGCTCCATACAGGAGGGCCTTTATGCACAGTTATTCCAGGAAGATCAAGAGTATAGGCTTCAAGTATTATATTAATCGAATCGTTTACATAATAACGGTAATTTGTGGGCTGGAATTCCTGAATATTTTTAAATAAAGTATTAACGAATTTTCTTATCTGGGGATAGAGAACATCATCGACCAGGTCAGGTTTTGGTAGTTTTATGTGCAAGATTTTTGTATCTCTTTTTTGAAAATCGGCCTTTATCTTTATATTAGGGAAAAAGAAGCTCATTTTTTTCTCTCTAAGAAATTCTCTTGAAGCATAGATAAAGGTACTGTAATTGTCTAGCGATAGGGCAGATGCAACATTTCTGTTTTCATCCACAGGATCTATGAATATTAACGGTGAGCCGAATTTATCGTAAATGTTTTTTTCTTTTATTTCCTTGAAGGAAATTACAGTGTATTTTTTCCAGTTAGCGGCTTCCTTTAAAACATTTTCAAATGTTCCAAATTTAATTATCAGAAGTTCTGTCAAGTAACCTGAAAAACCCTGCACCTTTGCCTCAGCACCGTATATTCCAGTACCCTTAAGAAACTGTTTCAATAATCTTACCTGATCCTTTCCATCATCGCCCAAATGGTCAAGCACAAATTTTGTATGGAAAGGTGTTCGGTCAACGGCAGTAATCTTTTTTGAAGAATCCTCAATAATATAACAGGGAACAAGGTCAAAATCAAAACCCATGTGCTTTCCGTTCACATAGGGGTGTTCAGCGTAATTTATCACTGGATTTTCAAGTATTCTCTTTCCTAAATCAAGGGTAAAATTTTCAATGAATGCCCTTTCATATGAGGTCGGGAACCTTATAAAAATATCAATATCCGGATTTTTTAGGTGTGTCCCTTTTGCAACACTGCCAACCAGAGTTGGCTCAGCTCGAATTTCACCTAGATTCTTCTCTATTTTTTTTAGTATATCGTTAATGGCAAATTTAATCTTTAGATTCTCATCATCTGTCGGTTTTATTTTTTCAAGTACTTCATCAATGAGGTCCATGGTTTTTCATTATTGATATAATAGCCTCAGCCGTTTCACCGTTTGCATCTTTAAGGGCTTTAATTGCATCATCCCTTGATACACCTGTTTGCTGCATTACTAACTCCACGTCTTCCTCTTTGAATGGCATTTTTTCCTTTTCCTTTTCTGATATATCACCTATTATCTGAAAGACTTTTTGCCCTTGAACTTCCATAAGTGTGACCTTTGGATTTCTCACAACATAATCTTTTTCTCTACCTGTTATAAGTACTTCAACCGCATCGATTTCCTGAGTTTTTAAACCCATCTGCTTCATCATCCTTTGCAACTGCCTATCGTTAATCTTCATCATCAAAGGTCACTATATTTTTTTCATTATTAAATATTTGCTGTTTATTCCATTATTGATGAATTATCTTCTTCCTTTAGCGTTTCTCCGTAAACAGGCCTATTTCTTCTTACAAGTTCACCTATTATGTATAAGCCCTTAGTGTTAAGGTCAAGAATGTCGTACGGGGTCTTGACATCAAAAGATACCTTTGAAAGCGGGATTGCATGCTCCTTTATCCATCTCAAATGGAAAACTGGATCACCCATTTTGTTCCTTCTGCCAAAGTTCACGGGACACTGCGAAATCACCTCAACAAATGAAAACCCCCTAGTTGTGAATGCCTGTTTCAGGCTGTTCACAAGCTGGTTAGGATGTGCTGTAGTCCATCTCGCCACATAATTTGCGCCTGCAGCAGCAACAAGATCGGCAAGCGCAAATGGATATTCTCTATTCCCATAAGGTGAGGTAGTAGTGATCATGCTGTACGGTGTTGTTGGAGCAAGCTGTCCACCCGTTAAACCGTATGTCGCGTTGTTAACAGCTATGACCTTTATGTCTATGTTCCTCCTTGCTGCATGAATTATATGATTTCCTCCTATGGCAAATAGATCACCATCTCCGCTTATTGTTATAACATTTAGCTCAGGCCTTGATAACTTTATCCCTGTTGCAAAGGCCAGCGCCCTTCCATGGGTAGTGTGAACAGAATCGGCATTTATGTATCCTGGCACCCTGCCAGTACATCCTATTCCACTTACAAAAACTGTTTTGTTAATGTCCATGTTTAAATCATTAAAGGCTTTGTACATTGCATTCATTATGGTTCCAAGACCGCAGCCCGGACAGAATTGGTGCGGCCATCTGTCTTTTCTGTAAAAATCAAAAAAATCCATATTAAAGGACCTCCTCTATCTGTGAAGGCTTAGGTACCTCACCGCCAATTAAATTTATAAATTCAAAATCTTTCGCGCCGTATCTTCTCCCTATCCTTTCAACCTCTAGACCATATCCTTTCAGATTCATTTCTACGTTTATTATTCTCTTACCTCTAACAACATCCTTGAACTTACTTTCTGGGAAAGGCCAGAGTGTTCTTGGCCTGAAAAGACCGACGTCTTTATGCTTTTTCAGGACCGGATAAGCAGCCCTGGAAGAAATTCCATACGATACAATGATTGTGTCTGCATCTGGATTTATTATTTCAACATCTGATATCAAAGGCTCATTTTTTGATATTTTGTTCACGATTCTGGTTACAAGCTTCCTGTGCACCTCTACATCTGTTGTAATAGGATATCCTTTTTCATTGTGTGTTAAGCCAGTTATGGCAAGCTTCCCTCCTATACCCAGCGGGACGAATTTCGGTACCCCTTCTATTTCATAATCGTTATAACCTACAATATCTATTTTTTCGGGAACAGTCACCTTTTCAGTCATGTGAGCAAGTTCAGCATCAGAAAGCAATATAACAGGATTCCTGAACATCACACTAAGGTTGAAAGATTTAATAGTCAGATCAAGTAATTCCTGAACAGAATTGGCTGCAAGGACAATAGTCTCATAATCTCCGTGCGATCCAAAACGTGACTGAAGTACATCCCCCTGAGCCACTACTGTTACCTGACCAGTGGATGGGCCCCCTCTCATAACATCAACAATAACGATAGGTGTTTCTGTCATGGCCGCATACCCTAAATTCTCCTGCATTAAAGAGAATCCGGGGCCAGACGTTGCTGTCATCGCTTTTGTTCCCGTTAATGCAGCACCTATTACAGCTGCAATCGCAGAGATTTCATCTTCTGTTTGAATAAAAACTCCACCTTCCTGTTCGATTCGTGAAGACATATGCTCCATAAGCTCAGATGATGGGGTAATTGGGTATCCGGCATAGAATCTGCAACCGGCTAGCAAAGCCGCTTCTGCAGTAACTACATTTCCAGAAAGAAAATATCTACCTGGTGTCAGCATTTATTTCACCTCGTATTCTATGGCATGCTCTGGGCAAGTTAACCAGCAAATCTCACAGAGAATTCTCTCTCCCTTTTTTATATTATAATCGGTGCATCTCTCCTTATAGGCCACTACAGGGCTGAAATATCCCATGGGAGTGATATTTTTACCCTGAGTAAAAACATTCTTAGGACAAACCTCAACACATAAATTGCAACCTTTACAATAATCTGTATTGATCACCGGAAACATATTCAGAGTGAAAGGAAAAATACTTTATAAATTTATTCATAGAAAAACTTAGAAAACTTTTAATAATGTGAGAATAGCAAATTAGCTTTTCTGATTCAGGTTGGAAAGGCCCCTTAAAATATCTCCTCTGGTGATAATTCCCACTACAACCCTGTTTTTATCTATAACGGGCAGCCTGTTTATTTTTCCTTTGCCTAAAAGCTGGATTGCATCTTCAATATCATCGTCAGGCTCAACGAAATAAACTTTCTTTTGCATTATGTTTCCAATTTTTTCCTTCCCTAGCGATTCATAAATCTCAGTGAATTTCTCGTACGGTAGGGCAGTCAACCTTGGAATTTCTATTATGTCAAAAGGTGTTGGTATAAATATCCAACCCTGCCTTTTGTAAGCCATATCCAAAAAACAAAGAATATCCCTCTGGGTTATTATGCCAACAAGTTTGCCATTTTGAACTACAGGCGCCCCTCCTATATTATTTTTAATAAGTATTTCCATTGCCTCTTTAATAGTTAAATCTGGTGTAAATGTAATTACGTTTTTAGTCATCAGATCTTTTACCTTCATCTTTTTTTCCTCCTCATCTCTATCAAGTATAATTTGTCCCACTCCAAACTATGTTTAATTTTTTTAGCATTTAAAAATTTGCTTATTTTTTCAGCTACTTCACGTACATCATCGTTAGGAATAGCCTTGTCACGGACAATTACCATCTCTTTCTTACTATTTTCAACAAAATAAAACCTTAATTTACCTTCCCTGTTGTATCCCTCAGGTTTGTGTCCTTTTTTTAAATCTAATAAATTTTCATACAAAACAACCTGTGGAATATTAATTTCTCCTGGAATTATTTTTGCATTCTCTATGAATAAATTAAATAACTCAGGATAAATCTTTTCAAGAGACTTCCATGTGAATTTATCGTTAAAAATTATATGTCCACTGTAAGCCTTCATCGGTTTACAAATTAATTCACCTTATTTATATTTTATGTATTCTTGGGCATAAGAATGTATGACATTTATCATAATTAATTTTAAATATTTGTATTTATAT
>JBMFSK010000056.1:0-6241 GCA_049967595.1 Thermoplasmata archaeon | reverse complement strand
CCGTTGGAATTCATATAATCGCGGATTTTTACGGCGTTGATAGAGATAAGATTACGTATGTTGAACAAATGAAACCAATTTTTGAAGACACTGTAAAATATGCTAAATTGACAAAAATATCTTCTGATTATTATCAGTTCAGGCCTATGGGCTGCAGTGGTATTGTTTTGCTTGCAGAATCCCATTTGTCTTTTCACACTTGGCCTGAGCATGAGCTTGTTACACTAGATATATATACTTGCGGGGACCCTAATCAGGCTTTAGTGGCTCTTGATTATCTTCAAAAGGTATTAGATCCAAAGAAAGTATCTCACCTTATTCTTGAAAGAGGAACAGACGTTAATGAAAAAATCCCTGAAAATGAACAGGAAGTAACTAAGGTGGAAAGCTGATGTTTACGATAATCCCAAGCAAGGTCTTTTTTACAAAGGGGGTAGGAAGGCATAAATCTAGGCTAGGTTCATTTGAACAAGCACTGAGAGATGCCGGAATTGCTCAGTTCAATCTTGTGGAAGTTAGTTCAATATTCCCTCCTAATGCCGAGATTGTAAATAAAGAAGAGGGCCTTACCTATTTAAAACCCGGTCAGATACTTTTTGTAGTACTTGCAAAGAACTCTAGTGATGAATTGAACAGGCTAATTTCCGCTGCTGTTGGATTGGCAATACCGAAGGACAGAAATCTGTATGGATATTTAAGCGAGCATCATAGCTTTGGTGAACCTGAAAAAGTATCTGGGGATTTTGCAGAAGATCTTGCTGCGGAAATGCTAGCTTCTACAATGGGTATTGATCATCATTTAGTTTGGGATGAGAAAAATCAAACATGGGCTCTTGACAACAGAATATTACTTACTCAGCATATAGCATCAAGCACTACTGTTGAAAAATCTGGTGAATGGACAACGGTCATTGCGGCTGCTGTTCTGATTCCCTGAATTTATTCGAAAAGATGTGAGCGATTTTTATAGGATCTCCCTTTTTTAGTAATTTTTTGGCTATATTGTAAGTCTTTTTTATAGATATATTGCTACCGGGTGACACATATCTTTTTGAAATGTACCATCCAAGCTGTGTTTTTCCGTAAAAGATTTCTTCACCATCCAATTCACCGAAAAGATGTGATTTTGCGATTCCTATAGTAGGAATTTTTTTAAAAATGCCAACGTATGTAGCTAAACCTATACCCCTAGGATGCATTATTCCATTTCCATCCAAAATTAGAAGATCTTTTCCAGAGTAATGGTTTAGAATGGCATTCCCTTCTCTGTATGAAAAATATGTTGGGATGTATGGAAAATTAACCACATCTTTATAATTTTTAATATCAAGTACATTTAAATTTTCGTCAATGGTTACAAATGACAAATATATATTCCTTTTATCGTAAGATCCGTCAACAGAAACTATCCCTTCATAATCAATATCCTCAAAAGAAATTTTTTCCTTTAACTCTGCTTCTTCAGCCTTTAACCTTAATAATGGAAAATCTGTTTTAAAATCTTTAAATAAAAGATTTTCAAAATTCTCTACCCTTCCATTGTTTATTTTAATTCCTTCCTTTTCTAACGATTCAATTTTTTTCTTTATTCCCTCGGGATGAGTAAAACCTCCAAGTGTTCCATCGCTTCTTATTACACGATGACATGGTATTACTATTGGCTCGGGATTTTCTGCAAGCATTTGGCCAGCTGACCTAGCGGCTATCTCATCCCCAAGTGCTATAGCGAGCTCACGATATGTGGTTATCATTCCTTCTGGAATCTGTTTTACAAGATTGTAAAAGTATGAATAAAGATCGATATCATTCATACTGTTGTATTAAAATGAAATTTAAAGTTTTTTTGCCTTTAGTTCATCTGGATTTGTAGTAATTACATAATTTTCTTCCTTAGTGGCAATTATCCTCATGGGAAATCTCAATGGGTGTGAGATAAAATATGCCTGTGAATTTCCAGAAATGTTTGGTTTTTCAGCATTCAAAATATAATTTTCTTCTGAATTTGTGAACTTATAAAAAGATTTCATTTCTTCACTTATGTAACCGTGCTTAAAAATAATGTGGAATAAGGAGTTATTCATCATTGATCTTCCGAAAGGTGTCAATAAAAAATCGTCTGCTTTCTGTGAAATGACGTTCATGCTGCATTTCCATCTTCTAACGTGTCTGAACATGGTATCTAAAAAGGATGCTGCATATTCGTTTTTCAGTAATTTCCATGTTTCATCAACTATAACAAGCTTCTTTTCAAAATCTTTGGCTATTTTACCGTAAATAAAATCTAAGAGCATTACCATATAGAAAGTCATGAATTCATCATTTATTCCCCTTAAATCGAAAGATACAATGTTTTTGTCTATAGAAATGTAAGTTTTAGAATCGATGGATTTTAATGATCCTGAAACGAGTTTTTCCAAAAGATATGATATTTCAATTGATTTTTTGTCATTGAAGGACTTTAGTATATCTATAAAATCTGATATTCTTGGTTCCTTTTTTTTAGAATAAAGCATAGATAGACCAGCATCAATCAAAGCAAGATCATTTTTTGTTAGATCCAGTAATATTGAGAACAATGTTCTTAATCTCAATATCTTTTCTTCAATGTTCTTTTCACTTCCGAGTTCAAAGATGTTTATTTCATTACCTTTTTTACCTACTTCTATTGTCTTGCCATCCAGCATTTTTACCAGGTCAATGTATTCACCCAATGGATCTATTATGAAAACTTTAATTGACTTATCAGATATTAATTCCCTTATAATTGAAAGTTTTACAAAATATGATTTTCCGAATCCTGTAGTTCCAGAAATAATTGAATGGCTTGATGGAAATGCCCATCTATTAAAAATCACTGGTGTCTGATTTTTATCGTTTATACCATAAAATATGCCATCTTCCATTGTAACATAATCTACAAGAAATGGGAATAATGCCCCTAAAGCATGAGTATGAATATACTGGGAATTTTTTTCATCAATAATTCCGAGAGGTAATATTTTGTGAAAATTTTTTTTGTATTCAAATGTCGGAACTTTTGTATTAAAAATATTTTTCTTAGACTCCCACATAATGTAGTTGAAACTGTTTTTTGAATCTTCCTCCTTTTCAGATTTTGAAAAAAATGTTATTGAAACCTGAAATAAATGTCCTTTTCCAGAAATTATATATTCCTGAAGAGCCCTTGTGCTCAAAAGTTTTCTTTCCAATTTTCTACTCCTTGATGTATATGTTTTTATTGACTTTAATTCAGGCTCGATTGTTTCATTTTCCATATCAAGAATTTCAATCATCTTTGAATCATTCATAGGAATAATATTAATAGAAAGATCTATTGAATGGTTTGATGTTAGAAAATTCTTCAATATACCAAAATTCAAAGTCTTCGGAAGTTCTTTACTTAAAACAATGTAGTAATTATATTTTCCAGCATTTACTTTATTTTTAGAGTAAATGAAATTATAATGGTTCATCTTCCCTCCCCTTTTTTATGAAATAAATCGTTGTACCCAATAAGAGTATTGTTCCTGTAATTATGAAATATTGATTGTTCAATATAAAATAAAGTAAAACCAAGATTAATGATTTGAAAATAATTATCTTTATTTTATTATTTATTAATAAATAATAATAAAAAGCTGATAAGTTTATTAAAAAAATGCCCCATAAAAAAGTACCAAAACTGAATATCAATATCGTAGAAATTAAAGATAAAGTTAAAAGATAAAGAATGGTGTTATTTTCCATAATATCACCATAAAAGTGAATAAAGGTCACCATATTCATAAAATTTCAATCTCTCAGCTTTTAAATTCATATTATTCAAGGAATTTATAATTAAATCAGCCCTTTCGTTCAGTATTTCAGAGGCTCTGTTTATATCAAGTTTGAATTTATTTTCACTATATTTGAGATCAATTATTATTATAAACTTTTTTTTAAGAAATTTTTCATTGTAATATTTTATCAAATTTTCTTGCTCTAGCGCCACTTTTTTTAAGAATTCATTTTCATTATCTATTTTTATTCTTTTACTATCTTTATATGAATATATATAAATTGAAAATTGGAAGTCTATTGAATTTAGAAAATTACAGAATTGATTGTAAATATTATTTTTGTCATTATCATCAATGAATTCTATACTCACTCCTGATGTTTCTATAGCACACATGTATCCTTCGTAATACTCCCAAACCATAGCATTCCTTGATAGGGTCCTCAAATTTATTGAATCTAGCAAGTCACTCCTTTCTTTTCTTTTTGGAGAAATTTTCCATGATAATGCTTTTAAAAGAAAAATGTCAAAATCATTCTGATCATATTTTTTCCAAACCAAAAATACTGGAACTACTAAAAAAATTAATAATAAAATAGAGATATATATAGACAAGATTATTATGGGGAAGGCATAAAATATTATTCTTATTAATTGTAAAAAAGAAAATGGCCCTATGTAATTTTCTGATCCTATAGGTTCAGGAACGTCGACACTTATCAATATTTATCACCGTTGTTTTTTGGAAGTAAAGAAAAATCTGAATTTATACCCTTCGAAATCGTATTCATAGCTGTTTTTCCGATATTTATATCCTCAAAAAATATTATTCTTGGAAAAATTGTGTATGATCTTGGATATCCCATATTTGAAAGAGAAAAAGATACTACACTAGGCACCAATGATGCGACTAAAAATATCCCTGCCCATATAAGTGGATCTTCTACAAAAATTAATAATAAAAGCAGAGGCGCCATAAAACAAATTTCAAAGACCCTATCTATGAAAGATAACCAGATTCTTTTTCCAATCAATTCTGTCTTTGGATGCATTAAAAAAAGGGACCCTAAAGGTAAAATTATTATGAAGAAATATATCCAAACAAGTCTCATTACAATGACCATAAGAAAAATAAAAATTGCTGTAATAAGTGTAATCAGCACCAGAAATTCTATGAACCCATTTTCCGAAAATACAGAAAAAGAAGGGCTTGTAAAGTAATTCCAAGGCCAATACGATAGATCTACTAACCCTTGTACAGGTGAAGGAATTCCGTTCCAGACTATGTTCAATCCCGAGTAAAAAAAGGAGTATACAGTTTTTGCAAATAGAATAACAATGTCAGCGATATATACAGAGAAATAAGCCAGAATCACGCTGAAAAATATTCTTGGCACATATTCCCTTAATCTTTCTCCTGTCTGAAAAGTATGTTTAAAGAGATAGGATAAACCTGCCAATATCAATAGAATAGAGAAAAAAGGTGCAACGATATAGTTGAGTATTAATGTGCTTAAATTAACTGAAACATCCATTCCACCTGCGTAATTAAGGCATAACTGTTTAATGATTTTACTGGTATCCATATGGGGTTAAGAGATGGAAGATGACCATTTTCAAGTACTGCAGGAAATAAAACGTTGGGATTCAAAAACTGATAGATAAAAGCATTCCAAAATACTGATACTGCAACAACAAGAATGCTGTTATATATCATAAAAAATGATGATATTACGATATTTAGAATCTGGTAAATGTTAATCAATGTTGACACCGTCTATCCGTGCGCAATAAAACTTATGATATTTACTATGATTGATGCTCCTAATATTATTATTGACGATATTACCATAATCGGTAGATCATGCTTAAATTTTATCAGTCCTTCTCGATCATCTTTATGGAAGAAAAGAAATAAACCTTCCCAGATCCACAGTACTGAAAGTATAGATATTGCGATAGCATTTATAACAAAAGTAAGCCTGTTTAGTAAATTTGTAAGATTTTGTGTTGCATTGTCACTTATAGAACTGTATTCATTTATTGTTATTTTTTGGGCAGAAGATATTTGCATAGTGCTAAGCAGCATAATTGAAAGAAACGCTATTACAGATATTTTTTTCATTATTGCTACCATAATTAAGTAAATTATTTTAAATATATATATCTTTTTGTATAAAATTTATATTTTTTATAAAAATTATACTTATCATTAAAAATTTTTAATTGCTATTATTTTTAAACTCATTTTAAATTCTAAAAAGAGAATAATGTAGGTATCTTAAAATGTATTACAAGAAGTCTGAAAAATCTAAATTTTAAGCAATTAATTTTAAGAAAAATTGAGAATCGAAGTTTAGAACTATGGGTTGAAATAAACCGTTAGAAAATTAGCTGATTTTTTGCAAATAGAGAATGTGTAGAACGAAGCATGCAAACATTTAAATATGTTAGTGGTATATG
>JBMFSK010000055.1:0-6481 GCA_049967595.1 Thermoplasmata archaeon | reverse complement strand
GGATCTTTGATATGAGGTATCCTTGACCTTACACAAACTTATGGACGCTATAGATGATTATAGTTATTGGATAAAATTTTATTCTGTCATATGAATTTTAAAATTTATCATTGTTCGGACACACTCGAGGAAATTTAAAAATAATAACTTAAATTTATAAATATAGGGAAGTTAAGAAAAAAGGATATTATTTTTCAACTATAAATTTTATAAAGGTGGCGAAGTTAAGTATGTACTCAATGGTTTCAGGACATTCTTTGATGTAAATTATGGCAGTGGAGATGCTTTCACATATTCACTCAAACACAAGGCAATACAGAGGAGGACAAACAGGATGGGATATACCATTCTTTTCACAAACACGAGGCTTAAGGCAAATGAGGTCCTAAGAATATACAGGGAGAAGGATGCTGTGGAGAAAGCTTTCTCACATATCAAACCTCACTTAGAACCTTTCTTCTCAAGAACAGAAGGTGGAACAAGAGCTAGATTATTCCTTACAGTGTTGGGATATAGCATGGTGGCAATAATAGCTGAGAAATGTGGCATATCTTACAATCAGGTTCTAAATACTATTTCTGGAATAAGGGAGGTTGTTTATTCAAATGGTTCTCATTCCCATGCGGAATACACAAAAGAGCAGAGGGAGCTCCTGGAAAAACTGAAAATAGTATTGTAGTAGCAAAAAAGGGCGAAAATAGGTTTAAAACTCCGACCTTCAGGGAGGAGATACTCGGATTTTCCCCGATGGAATGGTTTATTAACAAGTTTTGTAAATTAATAATCTCACGAGTTTCCAATATTTAAAGGTTATCCTTTAATTGTCTGATAAATGTCAGTTTTATATATAACATTTTATTCAGATTTTTTATGAACAAGAAAATCAGAAAAATTCTAAAGGAACCTGTTGAAAATCTATCTAAAGCAACTGAAATAGATATCCATTCAAAAAAGATTGATCTTCTAGAGCATACATCAATGTTCGTGAATTCAATAATCAAAAATAATGATCCTACTGATACAGCTTTCAATGCTTGATATGCAGAGATCATATCAGATATTTGTTGTACTATTTTATATGATGATTTAGCCATACATCATGGACCATAATTTCAAGCTTTGCCACAAATTTCTAATCATAATATCCATTGATTCAACATTAATAAAACAAAGATAAAGGGATCTGGCATTTACTCAAGGAATAGCAAGATTGAGAATGGAATAAAGATGCATACTGCATTGTTCTTTCCATTAACAATTCCATTGGGGACAATAATTACCTCTGCAAATGTAAATGATTCATCAATGTTTGATGAAATAGTAGAAAACATTGATGGAAATATACTAATGGGAAGCATACTTGTATTTGACCTGGGTTATTATGATTCGGAAAGGTTCAAAATTCTGGATGAAAAGGGCATATTGTTCGTGACAAGAATAAAATCAAACATAAAATATGAAATAATAAGCAGAAATGGCAATTCTGAAATCATAATATTGAGAAATGGCAGTAAGTTCAGGCTCGTTAATGTTAAGAATGGCAAAGATGTTTATCAATATTTAACCAACATTTACGATCTGCCTGATGAGTATATTCAGGAAATATACAGTAGAAGATGGAGCATTGAGACATTCTTCAAAACAATGAAGAAATATCTAAGGTTGAATCATTTCATCTCCAGAAAAATAAACGGAATAATGATACAGATATTCCTTGCATTGATTGCATATCTTATTCTGCTGATAATACAATCATCCCCGAATGTTTACAGGACATTGCCAGAAATAATAAGGGCCATAAGACATGGATTGGCAATAGGTGCAATAAAAACATAATAGAAAATGTAACAGATGGGCCTTCTCCTGATGGAGAAGGCTTTTCATCCATAGCATTAGAGCAAATTATGATTATAAAGGGGCTAAATAAACCTTTTCATGGCCAAAATATGGAATAGTAAAATTATATTCTTAAGAAATTAAAAATATGAAATAAATAATTCTAAAAATAGTCACAGGATTCTGAAAAATGGCGATAGAAAATATTTTTATATACGAAATTCATAAGTTAAATTATGAAATGGATTACAAGAGAAAAGGCTATGGTAGATAGAATTGCCTGTCCATGGCTAATTAAAAATTTTGTAGACCCAGATGCGGAATTTATTTTTGTTCCAACACAGGAAGTTCTTAAAAAAGCAAAAGAATTAAATGCAATACCTTTTGATGTTGAAAATGCAGAATTGACTCATTACCATGAAGGAAAGAATGAGTTTGTGAGCTTTGACGCTATAATAAAGAAATACAATTTAAAGGATCCAGCACTTCTAGAACTAGCAAAAATAGTAAGAGGGGCAGATGCCAAAATAGAAAATCCCGTACCTGAAAGCTACGGTTTGAAGGCTATGGCGCAAGGGTTCAGGACTATTTCAAAGGATGATCAAGAGAATATGAAATTGCAATTTCCAGCATACGATGCCCTTTATGCCTATTGCAAGATGAAGGTAAATGCAACAAATAAGAATTTATAATGTAAATATTCCTTTAAAAATACCATTTGAAACGAGCTTTGGGATACAGTATTCAAGAAATGCAATTTTGATAGAATATATAGAAGAAGATTTTATTGCCTATGGTGAAAGTGTTACTGAAGAGTTTCCAGGTTACAGCTATGAAGACAACGGGACAGCAATTCACATAATTAAGGATTATCTCATTGACATAATAAAAGAAACCACGGATCCAATGGAATTCATTGAAAAAGCAAAGAAAATCAGGGGTCATAACATGGCAAAATCATTAGTTGAAACAATGCTTTGGGATCTGAAAGCAAAAAGGAAAGGCTTGCCACTGAAAAATCTCATAAAAGGTGAAAGGAAAAAAATAGAAAGCGGAATAAGCATTGGTATTCTTCCAATGGATAAGCTTTTGGAAACAATAAAAAATTCACTTGACTTGGGATATAAAAGAATTAAATTAAAAATAAAACCAGGATGGGATGATGATGTTCTTAAGAATGTTAGAAAAAATTTCGGAGACATTCCTTTGACCGTAGATGCAAATCAGGCATATGAAGGGAAGGAAGATAAAATACTGAATCTCGATAAATATGAACTTTTAATGATAGAGCAACCCCTTTCGGAAAAAAATTTTCTTGGACTTTCAAAACTTCAAAAAAGGTTAATAACCCCAATTTGCCTTGATGAATCTATTCAAAGTATTAAAGATGCAGAAACTATGCTTAATATGGATGCAGGTAGAATAATAAATTTAAAAATAGGTAGAGTAGGTGGTCTTACAGAATCTATTAAAATTATAGAATTCTGCAAAAGGAATAATATATCTTTATGGTGTGGTGGCATGCTTGAAACGGGCATTGGAAGGGCATTTAACGTAATTTTGCAATCCAGGAAAGAATTTAATATGACCGGCGATACAAGCCCTAGCAATAGATATTTTGAAAGAGATGTTACCGAAAAGCCCTTTATTATGAGTAATGGTTACATAGAGGTTCCAGATAGAATTGGCATAGGTGTAAATTTAGACTTAGAATACGTTAAAAAAGTTGGAAACATTATTTTAGAAAAAAAATTATGATAAGAGTGATCTTATATGAATGAAAATCTCTTAAACCTTACACTTGAATTAATAAAAGCAAAAAGTGAAAATCCACCAGGCAATGAGACAGAAGTTGCTGAAATTATAAAAAATCATTTACAAAATTACCTTGATTCCAGAAAAATTGAAACAGAGAAGGGAAGAATAAATCTAATATTTGGCGATGGAAAAAACTTAGTTTTCAATGGCCATATGGATACTGTACCTATAGGTAATGGTTGGACACACAATCCGTTAGGAGAGTTTGTAAATGGTAGGATATACGGGCGCGGTTCATCAGATATGAAGGGAGCACTTGCTGCGTTAATTGTTTCTATTGAAAATATTGTCGATGCAGGTGAGAAGGATAATTTAAAGAATTGTAAATTTGCGTTTGTTGCAGATGAAGAAGCAGGTAGCAAGTATGGTACTTTGTCAATATTGAATGAAATTAAGGGCAGATATGGCATAGTTATGGAGGGTTCAGTTTATGATGGAAAAATCTATTTTCGCCCTGGAGTAAGGGGAACTGTCTGGTTAAAGCTGATTTCACATGGCAAGAGTGCTCATTCAAGCAATCCAAAATCAGGGGTAAATGCAGTGATGAACTTGGCTGAAGTGCTGGTGGATCTTAAAAACTTAAAACTAGAATATAAAAAGCATCAATATTTACCTGATCCTACAATCTCCTTAGGCACAACAATACAAGGTGGCGAAAAGGTAAATGTTATTCCGGATTATGCTGAAGCTACAATTGATATAAGAACAATACCTTCTATAGAAAAAGATATGATTATTGCGAACATAAAAGATAGAATTAGTAATCTAAAAAAATTGAATCCATCCATTAACATAGAAGTTCATGTTATTGAAGAGAATCAGTCTGGTGAAATACCTTTGAATTCGAGAATTATCGAGTTAGCCAAAACTGCGGTTAAAGACGTTACTGGATATACGCCAGAAATAATAGGTGGGATGGGATCAAATGATACATCTAGAATGATTTTAAACAATACAGAAGCTATAGTTTTAGGTCCTGGAGATTTTTTGAATGACCACGCACATGGTAAAGATGAATCTGTTTCCTTTACCATGTTGGAAAATTTTGTTAAAATTTACGAGAGGTTGATTAAATATGCCTGAAATATATCCTGCAAAAAGTCCAGATGATATAAGAAAAGGATTAGAAGTAATAAAGGATGCCTGGGGTGCGACTGACATATTAACTATAATGAAAGATCTTCTTACGGGAATAAGATCAAACGGTGGCCTTGTTCTTCTTGCATATGAAGGTGATGAAATAGTAGGTATTTCATTCGCATTCATTGGCTATAAAAAAAATTTCATGTATTTGTATTCTCATATGACAGGTATAAAAAATTTATACAAATACAAAAACCTAGGATTAGAATTAAAAAAGAAACAGCGTCAGTGGGCTCTTGAACATAATTTAGAATTAATTTCCTGGACTTTTGATCCTTTGCAGGGCCTGAATTCAAATTTCAATCTTAGAAAATTAGGTGCGTTTTCAAGGTGTTACAGGAGAAACCATTATGGCATTATGACAGATTCTTTGAATTATGGAATGCGTTCAGATAGAGTTGTAGCGGAATGGTGTATAAAGTCAAAGGAAGTTGAAAAAAGGTTGTCTGGGAAATTAAATGAATATAATAATCTTGAGGATGCGATCTTAACCATAGAAAAAAATGATTACAGAATCCCTAAAGATTTAAATAAAAATATTCAATCAAAAGTATTCAGGATAGAAATACCCCGGGACATCATTTATATAAAGAAAAAAAATTTAGAGGATGCAATAATTTGGAGGGATTTTTCAGCAGAAATTTATGAAAATTATTTTTCCAGGGGATATGCTTTAATTGATTTTTACACAAAGGATTTTAGAAATTTTCAGGTCGTTTCTAAAGATTTTCCAAAGGAATGCATTGCTGAAAATATCTTTCAAGACTGAAAATCTTTCATCATTTTTATTTCTATATTAATTAAATCTATCAAGTTCACAACATCACTTCTATTATACTTTATTAATGTAATTAATGCATCTTTATCACCTTCTATATATTTGTTCCATAACCTAACTGCATCAAAACCCGTTAGGCCATCTATATCAATATTCCTGAAAATTCCAATCTGTTTTTCAATTTTTTTTAAACCTCCTTTAAAACCTACCCTGTGACCCAAAAAGCAAAGATCTATATGGGCCATTTTGTTAAGCACTTCTGATAGCTCAGGATATCTTCTTATGATGTAAGGTACGTCAAATCGAGAACCATAAAATGTTATTAAAATTTTGAACTTTTTCAAAAATTTTGATATTTTTTTGGGATTAAAATTTATACCATTTACGAAAACTCTGTATTTTCTTTCATAGTTTGAAATTCCTAGAATTGTTAATTCACTATCTTCATCTAAACCTGTAGTTTCGATGTCGAGAAAGCAAGCACTTTCTTTAAAATTTTCATAAAGAATCCAGCTATTTTTTGAATCTAATTTTCTAGTGAAATATTTAATATCCCTACTTAAAAGATGTTTCTTTGCAGCCTTAATTTCCTTTTTTATTTTTTTAAATTCTTTGTCATTAAGAATCTTATTTCCACTTAATATTAAATCCTCCCATGAATTTATGCCATTCTTTTTTAGCCATTTTTCCTTTTTTTCAGAAATGCCAGAAAATAATGTAAAAGTTTCCTCTAACATGAACTTTTATCAGCATCATTAATTTTAAATTTTTTCATGAAGTTCTATTTATTCAAATATGTCCTGACAAAACCATAAATAAAAATATTCGATTAATTTTCAAAAAGCAAATTGAAAATTTTATTTCAAACTTTTTCCGTAAACGGATATTATTGATCTCATGCCCTGA
>JBMFSK010000054.1:0-6728 GCA_049967595.1 Thermoplasmata archaeon | reverse complement strand
CTCCTGGAAAAACTGAAAATAGTATTGTAGTAGCAAAAAAGGGCGAAAATAGGATTGATGAGAATTTCAAAAATCACATCTATTTTGATATCCTTAGTAAGTATCCAAATATATTATTTGAAAATCTTTGAAAAAACATATTGGCCCTAGGTCATAAAAGATTTCAGATAAAAGTAGTTACATAAACTTCATTGCTTGTAACAACGAATGTATGTTCAAACTGGGAAACCATACCTTTCTTTTTCTCTTTTAAAATAGGGAATTTGTAAACATTTTTGTTATTTAATAATTTATCAATAACCTCCTTTGGGTTTGAAAAATCTCTGTAAATCCATCTTGTGCAAAATGGCAATGTTCTGTATTTTTCAAAAACATCTTTATTTTCATAATCTTCACTAATTATTTGCATAATATTTCCAAATTTTCCTTCTTTAACAAAACCAACACCTTCGGTTGCAAATGGTTCTATTGCAAATGCCATACCTGCATCTATCTTTTTGATATTGCCGTCATCATAATTTGGTATACTTATACCAGCATGGAGAATATACTTCTTTAATTGGTGACCTGTTAAATTGTATATGGGCTTGAAACCGTACTGATAAATAGAATTTTCAATTATTCTTCCTATTTCGCCAAGGCTGATGCCGGGCCTTACAGCTTTTATCACATTTTTTAGGGCATCTTCACTTGCTTTTAAAAGAGCGGATTTTTCATCCATTCCAACTTGAAGAGTTACAGCTGTATCTGCAATGTAACCTTCAATATGCGCACCTAGATCCAGTTTAACGATATCATTTTTTTTAAAAACCCTATCATCATCAATTTCAGGAGAATAATGAGCTGCCTCATCATTTATACTTAAATTGACTGGAAATGCAAGTCCTGCATTGTTTTTCATAATATAATATTCAATTTCGTCTGCTATCTTTTCAGCCTTCTCTCCCTCTCTTATAATGCTTAGACCTAATCTTATTGCGTTTGCAGCAATTTTTCCAGCTTTTATGTAATTTTCTATTTCATTTTGGTCCATACAATTCCATCACCCATTCAAAGGGTATTGCCCCCGATCTTATTAGCTTTGGCATCTCATCTGTCAAATCTATTACTGTTGATGGAATACCAATACAAGGGCCACAATCTAGATAAATGTTTACAAGATCTTTAAGCTGAGAAATTGCATCATTTACACTAACGGGATTTTTCCCTCCATGCAAGTTTGCACTTGTTATCGTTATCGGACCAACCTCTTCAATTACCTTTTTTATATAAACATTCCTCGGTATTCTGATTCCTACAGTATCAGTAGCAAGGTACTCTGGAACCTTTTTATTTTTAAGAACCACAGTAATAAGATAGCCCCAGTCCTTTTGCAATATTTTATATAGTAAATCCACAGGCTCTGCTATTTCCTCAAGCATGTGAATATCTTTAACTCCAATAGGAACTGGAATATTTTTCGATCTACCTTTAATAGCAAATATATTTTTAGAATTTTTTGCGAATATGCTTATAGAAAGCGAATATAAGGTATCCGCTGGTAAGACAGCAAATTCATCTCTCACCAATGGCGCTACTTTTCCTACCTCTTCACATTTATAAATCAAGAGCGCCGCCGGTCGGATTCGAACCGACGACCGCCCGGTTAACAGCCGGGCGCTCCACCAGCTAAGCTACGGCGGCATATTCAACACATAAAAGAAAAACTGTATTAAAACTTTTACTTTTGGCTTTTTCCAATTCTTGAAAATTTTGCCAGTAATGCATCCAAGCCAATTTTTTCATTCGCACCTTCTGTTATTCTGAATTCAATATCTGCCATTGTTTCAAGGAGTTGAACAAGTTCGTCTTCAGGGATTGAAATTCTGTATAGTTCGCTGTGCATCTGTTTTACAACGTCTTCAGCCGCAACACCGTACTCGACGATCATTTTATCAAGCAGTTCTCTTGCACCAAGGAAATCACCGTTCAGAGATTTTTCTAGCATCTTTCTGACTACATCTCTGCTAGCAAGTCCAGATGCTTTGTATATTATATCAGAATTTATTTTCTCTCCCATACTTGCGGCTGCCTGTAATATATTTATTGATTTTCTCATATCACCGTTTGCAACGATATGTATTGCTTCTATGGCATCATCTTCAATCTGAATTTTTTCCTTTTCAGAAATAAATTTTAACCTTTTTGCAATATCTTCTTTTAAAAGTGGTTTAAACCTAAAAATGCTCGCTCTTGATTGTATTGGATCAATGATTCTTGATGAATAATTGCAGGAAAGAATAAATCTGCAAGTTTTGGAAAATTTTTCCATTGTCCTTCTAAGCGCAGCCTGAGCGTCAGGTGTAAGGTGGTCAGCTTCGTCTAGAAAAATAATTTTAAATCCTATATTATTTGAAGGAGCAGTTCTTGCGTAATCCTTAATCTGAACTCTTACGGTATCAATACCCCTTTCATCACTTGCGTTTAACTCATTGAAACTAGCTTTCCAATCTTCACCAAACAATCCAATTGCAAGAGCAATTGCACTGGTTGTTTTTCCAGTACCTGGAGGACCTGCAAAAATCAAATGAGGCATATTTTTCTCTTTGATATATGATTTTAGCCTTTCAACTATATAGTCCTGCCCAACAATCTCATCAAGCTTAACTGGTCGGTATTTTTCGACCCATACGTCCTCCATAATATATTACACCTATTTTGTTTATTGCTTAACATTATATTATTTTTTTCATTTTATGTATTCATATAATTTTATAAAATTTAAACCAAATATTAAACCATACCAAAAAGTATTTAATAATGAATAGTTTTCCTTTTTTAATCCCTAAAAATTTGGAGGGATGATATTTGAGATCATTTAATGCAAAAAGTACAATGGCTTTAGTGATTATTTCGGTGTTTCTAGTGAGCTCTATGTTGGTTCCTATAGCTTCCAGTGCTCAAAATTTAAAAACGGGAGATGTGAATATTGGAGTGATGTATTATGATACTGTTACCCATGAGACAGATTATCTAAGTGGTTTGACAGTAAATCTGATTGATTATTCTGGGCATGTTATATCATCCCAGGTTTCTAACCCAATAGTGACATTTACAAACGTTCAAATTGGAAATTACATAATACAGATTACGCCACAGAAAATTGGTAATTATGCTTACAGTTTCTCTTATACACCAATAACTGTGACAACAACAGGAGCTAACATTACAAATGTTTTAGTTCAAAGAACACCTCTGGATCAGTATGTAAATTTGACTGTATTAAATAATGGTGTACCTATAGCAGGTCTAAATGTAAACGCCTATACACTATATAATCTTCAGTTTTTCTCAGGATATACAGGCTCAAAAGGTAATATAACTTTTAATGCCACCCCAGGATCATTCATAGTTGTAATTACCAATAACAATGGTGGTTCCATTAAAAATTATTACGTTAACATAGATGCACCTTATTCTGGTACAATAGATTTATCAAATTTTTACCACATTTTTGGAATGGTAAAAGATAACTCTACGGGTTCACTTCTGTCAAAAGCTGTCCATATAAGCATATTTAATGATAAAATTCTATGGGACGTAATTAATTTTAATAATGGCATATTCGATTTTTACATTACAGGTGGGCCATACACTATTTATTTGACAGCAGATGGCTACTCAATTACACAAATTCCATATGAATCAGGTTACTATGTTTTTTCTTTAAACAAAGTATTCAACTATTACCAATACAGCTATGCATTTTCATCAAATTTTAATTATGTATATATGAATGAAACATTCTATTTAAACAATAAAACAACAATTCAATCTTTACCTTATTCATCTATGACAATTCTATATTACCAGCTATTATTTAACAATATGAATCAGGAATCTTTGCAGCAATTTCTCCTGAACTCATTACCATATTATTCAAGCAGTTTAATCACTTTGTCTAATTATACATATTCACTCAAGAGCTCATCAATTAAGAACTTTTCATTAAATTATAATGGATTTTATGTTGAGATATCATCTATATATTATAACGCATCTATAAATTCATCAAAGATTAATTCACAGCTTGGTTATATTCCTCTCTATTTGAATGTAAATGATAATAATGTATATGGTGCACAAAATGTATATAATTACAGTGTTTCAATACCAAATAAATATGAACTATCTAATAGCATAACTGGAGCAACGGAAACTGGTTACATTAATACAATAAAGATAACAAATGCTACCGTTTCATCAATAGAACTGGATCTTAAGGTTAGAAAAGCTCCTGAAATAATTCTGGGATCTAGCACTTTCACAATGTACTGGACAGGTATGGCAACCGGTAATTACATTCTGAATAACAGTGCAAGCAACTTTACAGTAGTTGTTCCCGCAAACAAAGAAGTTTCTTACAATGGTAGTCTTGCAGTTAAAGATATGGTAAGGAATCATTATTCTTGGACTCAGATGTTGTTTAATTGGTCATTTGATGGAACGTTTGTTTCTGGTGGAGTAGGAGATGCAAATGTAACTTATTCCCTTTCACCAGGGGTACATATATTGAGTCTTCAAGTTACGGACGTGGGAAATAATGTAAATACAACAACAATCCATGTATATTCCGATGGTGCTTATCCTTCAAGCAATTCATATATAAGTTACCTAACTAATCCAAGCAAATACATTCTTTCTTGGAATGTTTATACTAACAATAGTTTATACTACCTTTACAATGGAACTGGAACATACTCAGGTATATCAAATAATAAAGTTACCCTTGAAAAAATAACAATAAATGAAAACAATGAAATTAGTTTGAATGTAAAATCTATTGAGGATACAATAAATGGTATTATACCATCCCATGAAACAACAACTGTTTTATGGTACATAGATAACGCTAAATTCGTAGGAACAAGCGTAAACTATACTTTCAATTACCCAACAAGGAATAAAAATGATTGGATTAATGTTACCTATTCAGACCAGGTAGGAAATAACGTTACTGTATCAATACCTGTTTTTGTTAAAGACACAGTAAAGCCAGTACCTGTAATAGTATTCAAGAATTCAACAAATGCAACAGTTTCACAAATATACCAGAATCAAACTGTTCAATTTAATGGCACAGGTTCTTATGATCCTCAAAATGGTACGATAGTGATGTATACATGGACAATAAAAAATGGTTCAGGTAAGGTATTGCCTTCAAACACAACAAATTACACAATTATTTCTGGTTCTATGACATCAAGTGTTGTAACTGTAAAATTCAATATGTATGGAACTTATACAATTTTACTAAATGTATCAGATAGATCTGGAAATTATAATGTAACATCAAGATCATTAAACGTAGTACCTGTTGCACCAGATCTTCTTTTAAATAATGTTACATGGCATGGCAATTTAACATCTGGCTCATCAATGACATTTTATGTGAATGTGACAAACACTGGAAATGCACCTGCTAAAACGTACTATCTTGTTCTTTATGTAAATGGTAGAGAAGTATCAAATGTAACTTACCATAATCTTGAAGCTAATAAAACTGCAAGATTGAATATCACATGGACACCCTCATCCTCAGGAAATTTCACATTGAAATTCGAAGCATATTCACCTCAGGAACCTGCTATGTATCTTGGCGATAATGTGCAAACGAAGGTGGTATCTGTTCAAGAGGCTGGATGGATACTTCCAGTTACAATAGTTGGTATTATTCTTGTCATAGTAGTACTTGCATTCATAGGCTGGAGAATTAAAAAAGGCGGCTCTAAAGTTACAAAGAAACAGAAAACACAAGAAAAGGAACAGCAGAAGAAAGGCGGATTACTTCACAAAAAAGAAGAAAAATAAATAAATATTTTTTAATTTTTATTTTCTATTTTTTCTGAACTTTCTTGTTTTGTCTCTTCCTGTTTTTCTTGGGTCTTATTTTCTTCTTTTTTAGGTCCATAAATCTCTATGAATCTTATCTCCTTGTTGGTATAATCCCTTAAATTTGCAACTATGTAATATTTTGCTGAAATCCATTCATTTCTATATTTGCAACTTTCTGCTAAAATTATTTCAATGTGATCATCTAAGTCCTTTATTTTAAATTCATTTATGTCCACACCATAGCTTGCCTCTATTAATGCCAAAGCCTGATTTTCAATACCGCTTACTATTTCTTTAACTGCAAATTTATAATGCAGTTTTTTTCCGGCCAATGGATTATTGTAATCAACCAAAATTCTTCCAGGGGATATTGAAAGTACCTTACCAGTCATTCCGTTTATTGTTACAAATTTTCCGACTTCATGCGTAATTTTATTCTTTTCAAAATCCATGTAAGAGTGAATTTTTAACAGGGATGGTTTTCTTTCGCCATAAGCTTTTGATGGTTCAAGAATAACATCGTATTCTTTTCCCAATTCCGCTTTCATAACTTCATTTTCCAAACTTTCTATGATCATCTTTTTACCAAGTATTAAGACTTCCGGGGCATATCTTCTGTTTGGGTCATATATTCCATTGTCTTCAGCTACCTGTTTTATGGTAGTATCGTAAATCTCTTCTTTATCATGCTCTATTGTCCATAGAGTATAATCCATTCTTATAATGTCACCATTATTCATGATTCACCACATCCATTTTTGAATTTAGAACCACAATATATAAATGATATTTAATCCTTTCATTAAAAAAGGAAAATTTTTTAAAAAGTTTTTTCGTCATCTTTTTTAAAATTT
>JBMFSK010000053.1:0-6815 GCA_049967595.1 Thermoplasmata archaeon | reverse complement strand
AAAAAATAAAATTAAAATTTACAGAAAAAATAAAAAGAATTAGCGGATGGTCTCGATTAATGGCAAACTGGACAGAAATTTTGTTTCTATTATATCAAATTATATGTCTAACAATCATAGCAAGATGTACTTTAAAAGATCAGGATCAATAAAAGAAAATTTTTTAAGAGCAGGTTTAATAAATGATTTGAATGCATGCCTTTTCATTCCATATCCAGGAAAAATTCTTGAAAAGTCGGGTATAGCTTCTAGGTTTGTTCAAGAAATTAAAAATGATGCGGAATTATCATCAATTCCTATTGGAAGAAGCATTTCGTCTGGAAAACCATATTACTTGAAAATATATGAAAAAAATGGCCAGAGCACCTTCCTTCTTGGTGAAACAGGTTCTGGAAAAAGTACATTGATGCTTTCAATGTTACTGAACATAATAAATGAGGATAAGCCCATAATTTTAATAGACCCAACAGGAGATACTGCAAAAGAATTTATAAAAAGGATAGGAAAGGATTTATTAAAAAGAGTAATCTACATAGATCCCGTCTATACACCAGTTTCAATGAATATTTTAGATATACCTGATGGAAAAAACAGGGATCTAGCTATCACAAGAATAGCTGAAGATACAATTCAGGTACTGAAAAATGTTACTGAGGCTGAAAGCGGAATTCCAGGTGGTCTGGTAGGTTCAAAAATTGAAGAGATAATGCGACAGAGCATTTCTGGGCTAATAAATATAAAAGGATCAACTCTCCTAGACATTTCTTATATTATTACAAAGCAGTCTGTAAGAAAACATTTAAAAAATATTTCAAATGATATAGAATTTAGAGATTTTCTTGAGGACCTTGAACATTTCTCCATAGATGATGTATCTAGCACAAGAAGAATACTATCATTTCTGAAGACAAATCCTGTGCTTAGGACCATGATGTGCAACAGAAAGACAAAATTCAGATTATCAGATGCAATGGAAAAAAATATGATAGTGATCGTTAATGGTGAAAGAGGAAGGGTAGGAGAAAGAGTTTTCACTTTTATTTTATCTTCAATAATTTCAATGATTTGGATTTCATTGCAGGAAAGGGATGAAAAAAATAGTGTATTTCTCTTCTGCGATGAATTTCAAGACTATATAAATTCTTCATTTGAGGATATGGTAATTCTTGGGAGGAAGGAAAGGCTAAATCTTTTCATGGCAACAACACATCTTTCTACTATTCCAGAGAATGTAAGGGATAGCATTATGGCAAATGTGAAAAACTATATTCTTTTCCACTTATCACCTTCTGATGCTAGAGATTTTTCTGAAAAATTCTCCATTGGAAAAAATGAATTTTTGAATCTTGTTCCTGGAATTGCCTATTTTAAAAATCCATATGAATCTGATGTATGCAGAATCGTTCCATTATTATCAGATATAAAAGGAAATGAAGATTTGTTCATTGAAAAATCTAAATCTTTTGTTTCATTTGACAATTCGGTATCACCTTTTCTGGACTTGCGCGATGAGGCGGTTTCTATATTTTTAGATTCTTTGTTGCTAGATAAAATGCATTTGGTAAAAAATATATCAAACATAATTAATTTAAGGAAGAGTATTCCACAAGAATTAAAATCTATGTTTGATGACGATCCCGCTTTCATTAAAGAAATCTTGGAAAAACTTGTACTTGAGAAAGTTATTAAATTTAAAAATGATGAAATAGAAATTTCTGATTTATGGAATCTTTTTACGTACGATGAAAATGATAGAAAAACAGTTGAAAAATTGCTTAGCTTAGGGCTTATGATAAGAATCAATAGCCAAAAACCTCTATCATTAACATGCATACCGTATTACACAAATTCATTTAATCCATTGCATAAAAACTTTTTTACCGTAGGTATTGATACTGAATCAGATATTATAATTACAAAAAATGAGAAAATAAATTGCGATCACTGCTATTCATTTGAAAATTTCATGAAAATTATTCCTAAAGATAACTTGATAGATATTGTAATGGGCATTTGTTTAGGATCCACAGATGAAGATGTTTTGATAACTACTACCCACAGAATTGCAGATGCTCTGAGAAAATTTGACAATAAAATAGATTTAAGATATGGCAAGGATCTTGAACGAATTGTTAAAAAAACACTTTTAGATAACAATTATGCAAAAGATGGAAAAAGGATAATTATTGATGGAATCAGAATAAAAACACTTGAAATAAATTTGAAAGAAGCCAGAAACAGGTTTAATGAAATAAAAGTGGATTTCGAACTAAAAGTCGAATAGGGTGGCCTGCCCCTTCCTTTTTGGCCTTCTGGTTTCAGCAATGTTGCTAATCCTCTCCTTCATTTTCTTTTCTTTCTTTATTCCAGCATAAAACAATATTTCATCTATAGTATTTTTGTAAACAAGTACTACCACTCTTCCTGGCCTTGCTCTACCTGTTCTTCCTCTTCTCTGTATGTTCCTTATTTCTGAACTCACAGGCTCATGAAATATCACCAAGTCCGTTTCAGGTATATCAAGGCCTTCTTCACCTATCTGAGTGCTAATCAGTACGTTTATTTCTCCATTTCTAAACTTTTTCAAAATTTCTTCCTGTTCATTCTGGCTCATACCTCTGTCTGTTCCTCTGGTGCTTTGCCCTAAAAACCTTGATGGGATTACATTCTTAATTTTCAGCAAATGCTCGTAAATTTCCAGATTAATATTCCTATAATTGGTGAAAATAATAATTTTAGATTTTCCATCCTTAGATAATTGATAAGAAACAAGATTTTCAATCATTTTTATTTTAGGACTCGGGACATCAAGTTCTTTAAGTTCTCTGGCTATTAGAACCGCTTCCTGAAATCCCCTGAGCTTATTTAGCCTTACATCTGTTCTCTTTGCGTTCTTGGACCTAGCCTGAGAAACCAACTGTTCTAAGTATTCATGACACGTGTTCAGGCCCTGAGTCTCCAAATATTCAAGTGCTATTATCATCTTTAAAATCATTGCAAGAAGCGAAAGGGCCTCATATAAACTCTTATTACCGCGACTAATTTGGTTGGATAATTCTTTCTGAATATCAAGAACT
Source organism: Thermoplasmata archaeon (assembly GCA_049967595.1). Lineage (GTDB taxonomy): Archaea > Thermoplasmatota > Thermoplasmata > Thermoplasmatales > ARK-15 > ARK-15. The sequence continues at coordinate 3,738 of JBMFSK010000053.1, read as the reverse complement.
CTCTTTTTGGTTATTCTTTGTGGTATGTTCAATTCAGGATATTTTTGTTTTAAATCTTCTCTTAAGGCATTTATTATTTCAATTAATTTCTCTCTCAGGGGTTCGTATTCATCAGGAAAATTGATCATTATATTTTCTATCTTTATTCCATGCATGTATGGTCTTACATCATCGTCCATTTCTGTCTTTGCCTCTACCTGTTTTATGTTCAGGTGTCTCATTATTTCCTGAATTCTATCCATTTTTGAACCCGGTGAAGCTGTAAGACCTATTATTAGAGAATTTTTGCAATTTTCCGTTACAAATGTGTATGCGTATTTCCCGACGGATCTATGGGCTTCGTCAACAATGAGCAATTTTACTTCGTTCATGTCTATTATACCTGAAAGTATATCATTTTGGATTACCTGAGGTGTGCTTACAATTATATCGTTTTCTTTCCAGAGATCTTTCCTTTCTGCCGGTGGTATTGTCCCAGTTAAAGCTACTATTTTTTCATCTTTTATATATTTTGCAAGCCTATCCTTATGCTGTAGGACCAGTGGTCTAGTCGGAGCAAGAAATAATACTTTCGGGCCTCTAGAGCCAAAGATCTCGGCTATTATAATTATTGCAATTTCTGTTTTTCCAACACCTGTAGGAAGTACAATAAGAGTATTTTCATTCATTTTTATTACTTTTTTGGATATTTCAAGCTGATATTCCCTTGCTTCAAGCGTATTTTCTTTTATCATTGGATGTTCAATGAATTTCATAGATATCACAAAATATGGACTATCCAGGCACTGGCTCCATTCAGAATGTACTGTATTGCAAAAGCTGCGACTAAAAGACCGAAAATTCTCGTGAATGCCCTTGATCCCTTTAACCCAATATACTTGTAAAGTTTCAAAGAAAATACAAAAAATAAGTAAACAATTGCAAAGACTATCACTAAAGAAATTAATACAAGTATCCAAGAATATGTTTCCATTAGAATTATAACAAGGGATATTGCCCCTGGACCTGCAAGCATTGGTGTAGCTAAAGGTACTATTCCCACATCACCTATCTCCTCTTCTACCTGTTCTCCTTTTTTTGTTGATCTTGGCTTATCTCCTTCTCTGACCATCTCAATACCGACAAAAAGCATAAGAAGACCTCCGGCTATTTCCAATGCAGCAATTGATATACCAAAAAATTCCAGAACATATACACCGGCAAACATGAAGAAAATTAAAATAATGAAACCATAAATTACACTTTCATTTATAGTTCTCTTTACGTTTTCTGGGTTCATATTTAATGTAAGAGAAATGAAAAGTGCAAGTGATGCGAATGGATCTACAACCACAAAAGTTGGAACGAACACATGCAAAAAATCAGAAATACTAAACATTTATTATACCCATCCTATTCTATCCATTTCCCTTTCTTTTTTTGTTTTTTTCTTATATTCCTTATAATGTTCTTTACATAAATGTACATGTTTTGCATTACTCTTCAATGAAAATAATGATTCAGCCTTTTCCCTTGGCACAGACTTTACTGCTTCATTTTCACATCCGCTTACATCACAGATTTGTCCTTCCTTCATAAATACATCATAAATTAAATTTAAATATTAATTTTTCTCAAAATTAATAATAAAAATACAATAACTACCTTAGCAATGAAGAATTGAAATAAAAATTCTTTAAAATTAATAAATGTTTTCTTAATTATTTATGAATTTCCAGGTTATTTTCTTCTAAAAATTATTTAATTTGAGCTTGTACATATTTTATTTTTGCACTATGAAAAGATAGTATTAATATCCTAAAAAACAATAAAAAATATTGAAACCTTAGAATCTATTGATCTTTAAAGAATAATAATATTTGCATTGTATTTGTTCATTAAAACGTTTATGAGAATTTTTGAGTAAATCAATTTTTTCATCTTTTTTTCCAAGTCCTTTCCTTTCCTGTTGTTTGGATTATAAAAATTAAAGCCTGCAAGAATTATCTTTTTAGCATTAAAATGATGTGCTAAAAATACAGCCCTGTCACCATCAGTAAAACCTCCAAAATTAAATACGTTCCATAATGGCTCTGCCTGTGTTGTTCCAATACGCAAAGGTATTTTTTCGGCGATTTTCAGTTTATCAATGTTATCTCCATGGGCATGAATTACCATTATAGACCCAGCATCTGATGATGCAATTAATAAACTTTCATCTGCATCAAGATCAGTAACAACAATATTCGGGCTTAAATCAAGGTCCATCAAATGTTTTGTTGCATCATCCGCGCTTATAATCAATCTACTATCTAGCATTTTTTTATCCAGAGAATAGTAAGGTGAATCGCCTATGATCAGAACTTCTTTTCCTTGTATCATTCGATTCAGTAAATCCAATTTAACAAAATTGTTTCCTAAAATAGTTGATAGCATTTGTGCAGATTTTCTATCTGTTGATTCTGTAAAATGAAAATCGTTCAGTATCATTTTGTAATAGGGCTGCCATTCACTGTAATTCATTTGCTTCCTCCTCTGGGAAGAATATTCTACGTATGATGGATGCAAATATTGAGAGCAAAATTCCAAGTGATATTATTATTGTACTGGATTCTGTGTAAACACTAGAAATATAGCCTAAAAGAATCCTAATATACATTATGGCCCCATAAAATATTATTCCTAGCCCAATCATTATCAGTATACCTGTCCATATACCTCTAGAATGTGTTTTTTGGTGAAGCCATAAATCAACATAAACGCCACTTTCCCTGACCACTATTGATAGAACCACCCATGGTACTAGGCTCTGAAAAAATAAGGCTATCTTTTCAGGAACAGGTGCTATGTATACTGTGGTATCGTAAGAGGATAAAATACCGAAGATTCCAATTAGTATAGCAACTGCATCCGATGTGATAGATATTTTAGCATCAGCAAAAGCCTTCCTAAACCTTCTGTAAGATTCAATAATTCTTGTTCCTACCCTGAAGCTCTTGATAAGAAAATAAAATCCAAGTGTCAAAAAAACTACTGATAAGCCGAATGTTCCTGGATCCAAGAAATTCATTTTTGGGTAGTAATGTTCCCATACCAAAAGTCCAAAAACTGAAAAACTGAATGCTAGCAAAATTAACGAGATTGGTAATAAAATTTTTCTTACTGTCTCTTTATCTTTTAAAGCTTTAACAAGGATATAATATGTAGACTCTAAACCCCTGCTCTGTTTAACGATTATCCTTTTTACATTTAAAACGGGTACAATGGATGTTATTATCGGAAGTATAAACTCATCCTCCTCTCCATCACTTACAAGAATAACGTTCTCAACATTAATTCTGCTTATCAATTCTAAAAATTGATTCCTTAATTTTTCATCACTTTTTATTCCGACTGACTCACTTCCGGTTATTGTTGCTACTTCAACATTCCTACCATCCTTCTTTAATGCATCATAAGTTGAAACTGCACCAAATATTGCATTTGTATCTGAATCTTCAGGATCCGCTAAAGCAAGAAGATTTGCTACCCTTAAATTTTCATCTCTTCCTATGATAGGCCCTTTTTCACCCGTCTTTCTTCCAATATCATCATCCCTGTCAACACACAATACAAGAGTTACCATTTATTTACAATTTCATCATATTAATGCATATTTTAAATTTTTCTTACAGTTTTGGATAATTTCAACCCTTAAATAGGAAATGGGACAAAATTCTAGGATCTTCCAAAATTAAATAAATTGTGCCAGAGGCAAAT
>JBMFSK010000052.1:0-6935 GCA_049967595.1 Thermoplasmata archaeon | reverse complement strand
ATAGACATGATGTACAAGGGTCACAGAGGTCTTATGCTCGGAGTGTCAGGCAGCCTGAAGTTCGGCAACATTGGCAACGAGGACAGCGGTGAAGGGCTAGATGAATTCTTCTCCTCCCTGAGAACGCAGTTACACGAGGAGAAGATCATCTTCCTGATGGACATGAATATGTCCGTAGCAAAAAAGATTCTTGACAGGTGGAGGGAGAACGCCATCGTAATAACGCAGAGCCACCGCATATGGGGAGACGTATTCGTCTACTTCCACAGAAAGGAATGGTTCACACTCCGTCTCAGGACGGATTCCTTTTCCTGGGTATCTGTGAAGAGCAACGAGTCTTCCCTGCTCCCTCCGGGATAGTAGAGATGTATTCAGGCCTCTAAGGCGTAACGCATCGCAATCCGATGAGGAAGCTGTCGACGGATGAGGTAATGAATATAGCAAGCAACAGCATCGATCAGGTGAGGAGTGTCGACTGGAATAAGAAGGGCAGGGTGGACTTCATCATGGCTGCAAGGATAAGGGACATTACGTCTTCCCTCAAAGAACTCAGGAGGAGGAAGGTAAACGGATCCTCCATTACGGAATAGGTGGAGATGGTCCTTTCCGATATTGAGGAGAAATACAAGAGAAGGATAAACAGGCTCTCCATCGCCCTGCTGGGAGAGCCTCTCAGGGAACAGAAGGAAAAGAGGATAAGCTAGAGGAATGTGGTGATAAGATCACCCTCAAAACTTGTCTACAGGGGCCCTCAGGATAGGGGACCTCCTGAGGCCAGGTGGATAGTGGGTCTTCTTTCAAGGATATTCAACGGGAGGGAGATCACGACAAATGCATGCGAGGGCACATTCTGAACCATAAACACACTCATAAGGTCCGGAAGGAGCATAGTGCTGGAGAGAGCACTAACGAAGAACATGCTCGCTTCGGGCGATATAGAAGAGACGGCGAGATGGTTCAGCAGTAGCTATCCCATGAACGACATGGGTAGAAGGGCAGAGCGTGGAAACAGGGTAAGGGTAGTAGTGGGAAGGAGCTACAGGATCACATATCTTGATCACGATACGGTGAAAACTGAGAGGGTTATTGATGTAATGGAACGAAGGAGGAAGTACATAACTGCCTATTGCCATCTCAGAAATGCAGTTAGAACATTCAAGAGGAGCAGGATAAAGGAAATAGTTCCCATATAGTCATCACTCGGTATCCAAGAATCTCTCCCACATCGATATCTATAAAAAAATTCAAATAATTCGTGTACATTATAAAAAAGGATGAGAAAGATTTATTGGTATCTAATTGGCATTTCTTATATTATTATAATATTAACAATAATATATTCATTTTTTAAAGGCAAGATATTAACAACAACCGACGTCTTTATGCCATATTTAGACAATTCGTTATACTTAAGGCTTTTCTATTATAGTCAAAATGCTCCTTTTGGATATCTATATTTAATAGTCCTCTCCTTTTATCAAATAAATCCTAGCAATATGCAATTCATAATTTATTCCCTTTTATTGATATTTTCTTATACATCATTCTTTTTACTGTTTTCATACTTATTTAAAGGTGACAATCTGAAAACCCTGATATTAACATTGTTTTTTTTATTTATTGAATTACAATGGAATGGATTATATTCTGCGACCGGGTTAAATTTTTTTCTAGCATTTGCACCATTGATTACTCTTAATTATATTAAAATCAACAGAAATGAAATCTCAGCAGTAAAGGGAATTTTATTTCTATCACTAAGTATACTGGGATCTTCATTCTGGATAACAGAAGCCATTCCATTTTCAATTATTCTTTATTTCCCTGTGCTAATTCTGTCAATATATGAAAACATAGGAATAAAGCACTCCATCTCAGTATTTTTCAAAAATCAGCTAAGGATTTTATTAGGTTTAATGTTAAGCGTCTTTATCTCTATATACATGTACTATCCGTGGATATCTGCAGTAATTTCCGGGCCTTCAAAAAATACTGAATTTTCGTTATTTCACTCATCAAATTTTTTCCTTAAGAACGGCTGGGGAATTTTAAATAATGGAATTTCTGTTTTGGGTTATGTAACAGGCATGAATTTTAATACTGCAGAAGCTTTTATTTTTGGATTCCTTTTTATAATAGCTGCAACTGTTTACGCTACTAAAACAAGAGATCCACTATTTAAATCATTTTACATAATTTTAATTTTAACTGTAATGTACATTCAAATAGCCATAACTTATCCAAAGCCACTTTTTTCATTTATATCTCTAAATTCAATAATAGATTCAATCTTTGTGACAATAAATGAACCCGGTCAAACTTTCATTTTCGTACAAACATGGGAATTCATTTTGTTAGGCATTATGCTGTATAACTTTCTATTATACATTTCAGAAATGAAAGGTCATTCTAATACGAACAAGAAATTTTTTAAATTTATAAATAACAATATATATTATAGGAAATTTATTTCTAGGGGGCTTATAACTTTAATTCTTGTCATAATTATTGTTTTATCTGGATTGTATGTAAGCAATGCATATTCTACTGAAAATGGATATTCAACTTATAGCCCCTATGGATATTACAAATTACCTAATTATGTACCTCAGTACATATATGAAATAAGTAATATAGTTACCAAGGATAATTATATTAATAATACATTTAAACAGGTATTATTTTTGCCATCTTATTATTATGAAAATATATGGCAGGGTATTAGCCCATATTTCTTAGCTTTTCCTCCTCAAAATCAATATGAAATTGGCTTATTTCAATCTTTAATAAATGAAATAAATTCTAATGATGAGATAGGATCCGGTACCATTTTAAGCTCCATGAATATAGGTTATGTTGCAATATTAAAAACTGTAAATCAGACACCTAATAATGCTTTTATGGGGTACGATAATTTTGGCGAACCTTATGCCATTTTCGGCAGCCCAAAAATATTTATTTCTTATTTTGAAAATTCTCCCAATTTTAAATTAATATCAAATACCGACCAGTATGCCCTGTTCAAAAATTTAAAAGATAAGGGCTCATTAATGGCTTACGAGTCAGCATTTATGCTTACGAATTTTAATGTCAGTTACAATACTGAAAATAATAATAAACTTGAAAATTTAAATGATGAAATGCTAGGTAAATTCAATATTTCTAATTATAATTTGATAAGTAATAATGGAATTTACTGGACTGACCAATATAATAATCTAAACTATTTTAACAATAACAGTATTTTTATTACATTCAACGGTACGGTTAATCCAGAACATTTTGCATATTATTATGAATTTGGTTTTCCAGTAGTACCTGGAATGAAAATACTTTTATCTAGCACATTACATAGCTTTAGCAACAGCACAGCCAATTATTACCAGGGATTTGATCTTGCCGAGCAGAATGAGTCTATTTTACCGGGCAAATATTGGCAGAATGGGTTCTACACTATAGGATCTGATTCATGGGTCAATGCCTCAGCAATTTTTACAGTTCCTGAAAATGTTACCTATATACTTCCCTGGTTTCAATTTATGAATGTAAAAGGAAGGTTTATGGTCACTAATATGACTGCAAGTATTGTGTCCATTATAAATGGATCATCATACCCCGAATGGTCGCAATCACAAAATAAGAGTTTTTTGAATAGTAATAATGTTATTAATTATTTGACAAATATAGGTATAGGCAACAATGCACCAATTGTAGAAAATGCTACAAATATGCCAAACAAGGGAGATTTCATTAATGTATCACCCTATTGTGGCTCTATCAATCAATCAGGTATTTATATTTTACCTATGTATTTTTATCTCCAAAAATATGGTTATATATTCAATGAAGGGACATATTCTATTATGAATCCAGGATCGGGTATGCATGGGTATGTTAACGTAAGAAAGGGAATTTATAGTATAATTCTTAGAGTAAATGGAAAGGGTTTAGGAAATATTATTATAAATAATAATACATATATTTACAATACTTTTTATAATAATAGCTTTAATATAGGGATATCATCCTATTTAAATTCTAAACTTAATATAATAATTAATAATATCATTGGTCAAGTAAACATATATGATATTGTTTTAGCAGGTCCAAATTTTACGAATGAACAAAGAAGCATATTTAATTCTAAGGTCTATTCACCAGGAACTCTTTCTGGATCTGATTATTTTTCTAAAATAAAGTTTAGTATTAATACAAGTAATAATTCTTATATTCTTTTATTTAAAGAGAGTTTCAATCCAGCATGGCACTTAAAATATTACATTAACGGAATTAAAAATGTTGAATCGCCTTTTGATATCAATGGATGGCAAAACGGGTATTTAATCCCAAAGAATGCAACCAATTTGACATTATATTTCGTTTTAGATAGGAATGTATCATTCTATTACTACGTTACCCTTATAGGGACCCCATTACTTTTAGCAGCAACAGTTATTTATCTGTATGTAGAATCCCTTACCACTAAAAGGAGGCGCATTTATGTATGATAATTTAAAAGTTGTAATTATAGTTCTAGATTATAACAAACCAGAGATGACAAATGTATGTATAGAAAATATATATAAATATAATAAGATAAATTTAATTTTAGTTAACAATGGAGACGCTAATTTATCTCAATACAACAAAAGCATACCATTTCATTATGTAAAAAATAATGGTAGCAGGGCATTTTCAAAGGGGATGAATGAAGGACTGAAAAAGGCGTTAAATTTTGATCCAGAATATATTATTTTTTTAAATAATGATGCTGTTGTAACAGAAAATGCAATTAAGTTATTGGTAGATGCAATGAATTATGATAACAGTCTTGGCATGGTGTCTAGCAACGAAGATTATTCTTTGGGTTATTTAAATAAAGACCGGGATATTTCAGATTTTGTTGATGAAAAACCAATCATTAACTATAAAAAGAATTTAACAGGTTTTTGTTTGTGTGTTAGGAGGAAGTTAATCGAAGAGTTAAGAGGATATGATGAAGATTATGTATTTGGGAAGGAGGATGATGATCTTTCGATAAGGGTAAAAAACAAAGGATATAAACTTGCAGAGATTAAGAATTCTTTTGTTTATCATAAATTAAGTAGTTCAACAAATTTTGGAAATAAAAATGATTTAGATTTTCTTGCGTATGGATTCGGCCTCGGATATGCCTTATTATCAATAAAACATGGTAAAAATATTTTTATCGAATTTCTTCTAACTACAAGCGACTCCTTAAAACTCTTCACTAAGGTCTTTTTATTAGAGAAAAAATTTAATTTTTCTATATTTAAAAATTCTATAAATGGTTTCAAAGATGGAATTAAGAGGATTCATCAATAAAATTTCTAAAAACATTTAATTGATATTCTGCTATTTTTTCATAATCATATTTTAGAACCTCTTCGATTGCATTTTTAACATATTTTTCCCTAATTTCCTTATTATTGAGGCATTTTTCAATTGCTTCAGCAAGTTCCTTCACATTTCCCGGTGTAACCTTAAACAAATTCCCCTTTAAATATGAATAGGCCTGAAGGTCGTAGGCTACTATTGGTACACCATAGAAAGCCGCATCCATAACCGCTAAAGACCAGCCCTCTTCGTAACTGGGATATAAAAATATTTTCGCTTTTTTATATAGAATCTCTTTCTCGTCCTCTGTTACATATCCCAGAAAGGTTATTTGTGATTCGAGATTTAGTTTTTTAATTTTTTTTATTAATTTTGTATAATATTTTTCATTCCCTATGTCTCCAGCATGAACAAGTTTTAAATTTTTTTCCCTTACAATTTTCATAACATTGATAATGTCTCCTGTTCCCTTATTTTTACTGACACGGCTTAAGACCAAAATATCGAAATCATTGATTTTATCATTTTTTAAATCAACTGAATCAACTTGAGATTTATGCATTACAATGACAGAATCTTCATCTTTGAAAATTTTTGCAGAACCTATGTTGTATTCCTCTGGCTGATCTAAAAAAATACCAAAATTAAAGATTTTACTTATCGATAGAATTAACTTGGTATATCCAATATTTGTAATAACCCTTAATAAACCTCTTCTGATTGGATGAAATGTTAAAGGAGGCGGTATATGATGAAAATATATGATCACCGGTTTTCTCAATTTAAGGAAACTTTTTAACCCAAAAATAAAGTCTGGTGGATAAATAGAACCTACTAATATTATATCGAAATTTTCATTTTCTAAGTAATTTTTCGAAAATAGGATATTTATGGATTCATGAATCATACTTATAAGGGAAAAACTGATAACGTTTTTATTTAATAGCTTTACAATCTCCCCTTTTTTTCTCCATAATTGAACAAGCCGGTAAAGATGATTTGTTCCGCCACCTTTTACTCTGCCAGATTCAATGTTGCCAAAATGATTAATTATACCTATATTCATTCGTCTAGCGATTGATTTTCATAATTTAAGTATTACTGAAGTGCACCATCTTACAGTTGGAACATTATAAGATTAATATTATAGAGAAGGAAGTATATATGGAGGTATGCCCATGAGTAGGTCTAAGCACTCTCCAGAAGAGAAGTTACAGGCAGTCATGGAATCACTAGATCACAACACAACTCAGGCTGAGGTTTGCAGAAGGTATGGGATATTCCCTACTCAACTCAGCAAGTGGAAGCAGCAGTTCCTTGAGGGAGGGAAGGATGCCATTTCCCGCAACAGGAAAGCAGATGAAAGGGAAGAGGAGATAGACTGAGATGCTTGATTTCTTCCCACAGCTGAAGCTGCAGCAAGTCAGATAATGCTGCAGCTCATGGAATGGTGATGGGAAATGTACAGAGTAGCTATGGATGTAGGTAAACGAAAAACATACGGAATAATTGAAACCTATCTTCGCCCTGTTTTATCACTACAGCTCTATCTTGAGCCTCTCCAGAAGCTCCCTCTG
>JBMFSK010000051.1:0-6999 GCA_049967595.1 Thermoplasmata archaeon | reverse complement strand
ATGAAATTCCTAAAAATATGGATTTAATTGAGGTGTTATCATACTTATTTCATGAAATTCGGGCCCTAAATCTAAAAATATTATCGTTTTTTTAATGATATCAAATATTTTTTAGCATTTTTATATTTTTAACCAGTCATCTTTTTGATTTTTTGAAATTGCTGTCAAATTTTTTATAAATTTTGTGAGGAAATCTAGAAATAATAACTTAAATTTATAAATATGGAGAAGTTAAGAAAAAAGGATATTATTTTTTATCTATAAATTTTATAAAAGTGGCGAAGTTAAGTTTTAAAATTTTAAGGTTCTTCAAAACATATTTTCCTTATTATTAAATTATATAGCAAACAAAAATAAATTTCTAAATTCTAAATAAATGATTTTTAAGCCATTGCAATGGAAGAATTAGTATTATTGAAAATGTTATAGCAATAGCTACAAATTTTTTCATAAAATTCAAATTTACTTAGAAATATTAAAATTTTTAAGGACACTACATTATTTTATATATAATATTAAATAATTCATCCACCTGAAAAAACCTGCAATAATTCAAGTATCGAATTTTCATCAATTTTATCATCTTCAGGTACAGGTTTTCCATCTTTAATAGCAATGTACGCATCTAAGTTAATGTTCAACTTTTTAAAAATTTCGCTTATGTTTTTCACATCTTCAATATCGAATTCCATTCTTTTCGGATTTAAAATCACAACATGCACCATTGATTGTTCATAATTGATTAAAATTAAAAAACTTTATCCTTTGAAGACAATGCTTCTAAAAAGTAATAAACTGCAATAACCAACATTGCTAATATTAGAGATAATGATATGATGTTTCTTTCCTGGATGGAATAGATACCAAAAACAAATATAAACAGAATAGATAGTATTACTGAAAATGTAACCTGCTTAGTTAAGTCCTTGATTCTTATGAATTCGTTAATTAAAGTTTCCATAAAAATAATAGATAAGAATACAGGTACCATAAAAAGTAATATTGTAAAAAGACTGTATGGATTATAGCCAAATGATGATGCACCTATTGATGAAAATAAGGTGATTGCTCCTCCAAGGAAAAATAGAGAGTCATGTGATATATAAAATAACAAAAATAAAATAAAAGTAATTGATGATAATAAGATCACATCTGGCAATAATGGTTTTTCAGCTACTAGAGATATTAAAACCAATGTTCCAAGGAGTATAATGAAATTCCACTTCATTTTGCCATCGCCTCCAGTGATCTTGTTAAAGGCATTGTAATATCCCATTCAACCACGGTCGCATACTTTGATATTATTCTCATCCTTACCTTTCTTTCAGCATTTAATATTCTTGATACGGTATCTTTTGATGTTTCAATTAAATAAGGCACAACTACAAGCAGCTCATACTTTTTTGCAACCAATTCTACAGCAATATCTATCAAATTTTTATCGAATAAAGTGCCTATTATGATAATGAATGAATTAGGAGGGAAGAATCTGGTAATGATCCTTTTCCCGTACTCCACTGGTACATAAAATTCAGATTTAGACTCAACATTCAAAAGTCTCTCGTTAATTTTTATTAACTGTGTTCTACCATAGCCGGGATAAACCCAATCTACTGTATCCTTAAGTATAATCAGACCAAGTCTGTTTCTTGTCCTCGTTATTGCTGTAGAAAGTGTTAACGTGGCCTTTACCTGACCTTCAATCATTTTTTTGTATTCTTCCTGAGATTTCTGATATTTTCTTGCATCAAGAAGTATAACCGCATTTCCAGATTTTTCAGCTAAAAATTCGTTAATCATCAAATCATCTAGCATTGCTGTTTTTTTCCAGTTTATCCTTCTTATGTCATCACCTTCTTGGAATTCCCTGATGGAATGGAATTCCGATCCTGTACCTATGTACTTTGATGGAATTTCCCCAATAACACTTCTTGTTCTTTTAGGTTTGATTGAAAATTTTCTCAGGTTTTCAGGCACAGGATATACCCTTATAAAAAAATCATCGCGCATATAATTCTTTGCAATAAATATACCATACCTATCGTGCAGAATCATTTTTATTTCAGAATAATTGAATCGCCCAAAATTTTTAAAAACAAGATTTTTTTCAACTGTCCTTGTTTCATTATTTTTTAAAAAAATTTCCTCTCTTATGTCATTGTTGATTATTTCAAGATACCCTTCAGTGTTTACTGATTTGATGATGAACTTCATTTTAAATGATTCCCCCTCAAATATTATTTTATTTTCCACTTCTCTTTTTATTTCTATATCATCAAATTTAAATGATAAAGCTCCTAGAAATATATAAACTATTAATGGTATAGTAATAAATATCAACTGAGGTATCCTTAACATTACTCCAAATGACATAAATACAAAGAATATTACAATGTAAATGTAAGCCTTTTTAGATATTTTTAATTCATTCATAGTTTTGGCACTGGTATATTTTTAATTACGTCATCTATGATTTCCTCTGGTTTAACTCCTCTTATCCATGGCTCAGGTTTTAATATAATCCTATGAGAAAGTGCAATTCTGGTAACCCTCTTTATGTCATCAGGAATGATAAAATCCCTTCCTGACAGTAGAGCGTTGGATCTTGATAATTTTAAAAGAGCAATAGATCCTCTAGGACTTGCACCTATTTCCACCTGTGGATGAATTCGAGTCTTTTCTACAATGCTGACTATGTAGGATTCCATAGAATCGTCAACGTGTATTTTTTCAACCATATTTTGCATTTGCAAGAAATCTTCTTTTGTGATTACATTGTTTATTTTGATATCATCGCTTGATCTGTTGATTCTCCTTCGCAAAATTTCAACTTCAGAATTCATGTCTGGATATCCAACGGAAAGTTTTACAAGAAACCTGTCCACTTGAGCTTCTGGAAGTGGATAAGTACCCTCAAATTCTATAGGATTTTGGGTGGCTATAACGATAAAAGGCTCTTCCAACTTTAATGATATGCCTTCAACAGTTACCTGGTATTCTTGCATCGCTTCCAGCAATGCAGATTGTGTTTTAGGAGGAGCTCTGTTTATCTCATCTGCAAGCAAAATATTTGTAAATATAGGACCTTTAATAAATTTGAATGTAGATGAATCCCTCTGAAAGATGTTAGCCCCGATAATATCCATAGGAAGAAGGTCCGGGGTAAATTGTACACGTTTGAAATTTAGCCCAATTGCATCGCTGAAAGATTTGGCTATTAAAGTCTTTGCAAGGCCAGGATAATCCTCTATGAGTATGTGTCCCTGGGATATAATTGCAATCAACACCTGGTATAACACATCATCTTTTCCAACTATGGCCCTTTTTACCTCATTTATAAGCTTGTCCATACTATTTTTTATTTCCTCAATTTCCATTTTTACCACCTACATAATCTAAAATAGTGTTTATATCTTTTTCAAACTCAGTTTTGTTTATACGCATATCCAATGAGTGCCTTCTATCTAGAATCCTTTTCAATACGGATTGCAGTTCTCTGTTTATTTCTATCTCATTACTTTCTATGAGTTTCGAAGTTTCATATATTCTTAAGCCTAATCTGTCAGAAATTTCTTCAATGGCAATAAGATAGACCCTTTCCTCAATTAATCTCTGCGAAACCGCCTTACCATTTATAGCATCCTCCCACCATTTTTCAAGAGTCTCAGCATCACTCTTTTTCTGTTCTATTTCCTCCTGATTATTTACTTTTTCGTAACCCTTGGAATAAAATGGATAGATTATTATTAACGTAACAAAAAAGAATACCATGGATATTAGAAAATAAAGAGTACTACCGCTAAAAAAGGAAAAGTATCCCAGAATTATTATTATGGGTACCAGCCAAATTATTACGTTGAGTGGGTACTTCATTTTGTTTCACCTAGTAAATCCCTTATCTTTTCCAATGCAGAAATGGCCTCTTCCCTATGATAATCATTTAATTCATGCACACTATATCTAGCTTCTTCGAATAATTTTACAATAGTCTCGAATGGCTTACTGTCAATATGCGCTTTTTCTAAAGTAATGTTTTCAAACTCTCTTGGTGTTAAATAATCATTTTCTATTATACCATGTTCTCTAAGCATATTACTGAGCTCATAATATACTTTAAGTATTGATCCCCTTACATCATTGCTGAATTTCAGGTCCTTGATCATTTTTGTTATTGAGCGATTCATATTAATGTTTACATTCTCATGAGCTTTTGGAAAATTTTTGCTTATTATGTATATCAAAAGAATTGAAAAAACTATGATAACTGCTATTATTGAAAGAGACCCGTATAGGTATTGGCCAGAAAATTGTACTCCTTGGACTGATGAAGATGTGGAAGTGTTAAGCTTTGATAAAAATATAGATATAATATATACTATACCAAATAGGATTAAGATTCCAAGAAAAGAAATTATAGCCTTGTAAAGAATTTTAAGTGTACTTTTGAAGTAAAATATTAAGGAGATGATGAGCATAACAATCCAAGCAAAAACTGTGTATTCAATTATTTTCAAAATATCAAAACCTGCAGAAAGTGGTATATTTGGATATGTGCTGTTATAACTAAATGTGAAAGTGGAAGTGGTGATATTCCTTTCAGGACCTGAATATATATTCTGAACTATCATAGCTAGGCTTATTGCTGCCCAGATGATAATCAAGGAAAGTATCACTATTCTTATCTTATTCACAATCAAACATGATAATTCAGTTATAATATTTTTATTCCTAAAAAACATTTATAATTATCATGATATATCTACTACCAATGATCATATGCATATCTGGAACACCTGGTACTGGAAAAACTTATTTGTCATCTAGATTTAATTCAAATGTAATCAATCTGAATGATTTTTCTAAAAGAAATGGATGTACGAAAGGTTATGACAGAAAAAGGAAATCTGAAATCGTTAATGTTGAATGCTTGAAAAAAAAGTTAAAGAACGTTGATAATATAATTCTTGAAGGCCATTATGCACATCTATTAAAATGCAATATTGTGATAATTCTAAGAACTTCACCAAAGATTTTAAAAAAGCGTCTGATAGAAAGGGGATACGATCTACAAAAAATTCAGGAAAACCTTGAAGCGGAAGCGCTTGGAATTATTACACAAGAAGCATTGAAGATGAATGAAAATGTTTATGAGATTGATACCACATCACTCGACATTGATGTCATCATGAATGAGATAAGAAAGATTTTAAATGGTGAAGGTGGCGATTACAAGGCTGGAAAAATAGATTATATGGAGGAGATACTTGAATGGTTCTAGATAAATATAGAAAAGATGTTGATTCTCTAATCACACATGTTTCTAGGCCTTTCATTTTTTTCAGGCCTAATACATTGTCATGGATTTCATTTATATTTGCATTAATTTCATCTGCATTTTTTTACCTTGGAAATTATTACCTTATACTTGCATCGATATTTTTGATTATTTCAGCGTTTTTTGACGCTATTGATGGTAAAGTTGCAAGGATTAGGGGACTTGCTTCTAAAAAAGGAGATTTTCTTGATCATTTACTAGATAGATATTCTGATACGGTAATAATAGTAGGAATTTCTCTTAGCAATTATGTACATTGGTATTTTGCACTATTTGCTTTAACGGGCATATTTTTTACCAGTTATGCCGGAACGCAGGCACAGGCAGTTGTTGGAAAAAGAGATTACGGTGGCATATTAGGCAGAGCTGACAGACTAGTAATTTTTATAATCATGCCATTAATACAATTTTTTATCAGAAATACCCTTTTAGGTTTTTCTTTTTCTGATTATGTTTTAATTATAATTGGATTCCTTGGAAACATAACAGCCATTCAAAGATCAATCAGGGCCTGGAGGAGCCTTTGATTTACTTTTTACTTTGTAATATATCAAAGGATGTGTCATCCATTCCTTGAAACACAGTTGATCCTTTGAAACGTTCTTAACGCATAAATTATAAAGCTCCATGGTAGAACATTTAGGTGTTGAATAAACAGTCTTGCCCTTTTCACCTGTTATATGAAGAACCTGATATTCCGTCATTCTTTCATCAAAATCCGGAACACTCTGGAATATCTTTAAAATATTTTCTTTTGACATTCCTATTTGATTCAAAAATGTAACAAGTGAAAATCTTGCATTGTGTGATATATTTTCGCCCCTTAGTATTGATGATATAATGTTTTTTATGCATGGAGGAAATGCATTTTCATTCACTTCACCGAACTCACCGGGAGAGTATGTAGATATTTTCTCATCCCTTAATTTTTTCAATTGCTCTATTTCTTTTTTAAAGTTTTCATATAAATTATCAGGAGGCTCTATAGATTCCAAATCATTTTTGAAATAGCTAACAAAGGCTTCCCTGAGAATTTTTGCTACTTTTTCCTTTTCCGTTTTTAAGCTAAAATTTACAAATCCTGAAGATAGTTTCTGATAGAATAGCCTGTATTTCTCTCCCAACCTTTTGTTATATTTTATATAATCATACACACTGAGCAAATAGTTTTCATTATTGATTGAAAAATCAAGAGAAAAAGTTTCCGATATTTTTTTCAATATGCCATAATCATCCTCCCCTTTTATGTTTTCTTCGATTATGTCTCTGTAAAAGTTTGCAAATCGTGAATTTAAAATAGGATCATGAAGATAGCTTAATATTAGCCTGGAAACATTGTATCCCAAATATTTAATACCATAATCTATTACAAAAAATTCCCTCTTTTCCCCCAGAGCTTTCTCGATTAAATAGACGGCATACTCCCTTACCTGATTATACATTTCAGATTTAAAAAGGTCATCTATTTTTATTCCCCCAAATATCTTTGAACCTTCCTTTAAAAATGGATATTCTGAAAAAATTTTTAAATCTTCCATGGTAATACACCAAAATTTTGCCAACCTAGATGTTCCTTAAGTCTGGGCCAGATTCCCTATCTGTCATAAATTGACCGTTAGTAACTGTGGGCTGAACACCTCGCCGTAAGGCTTGGTGCTTACACC
>JBMFSK010000050.1:0-7590 GCA_049967595.1 Thermoplasmata archaeon | reverse complement strand
CTCTGGCACAATTTATTTAATTTTGGAAGATCCTAGAATTTTGTCCCACTTCCGTATTTTTCATTTAAAAATTATCAAGGTTTTTCTGATTGTTAATTTTTTCAGAAAATTCACCAAAGAATGATGGATCGAGTACCTCAAATCCCTGGCTTTTAAAAGCAGCATCAAATCTGTGATCAGGTGTAACTAGGAAAACAAATTTTGAATAATCGATAACGATGTTTACGCCAAGCTTTCTTTTTACCTCATGGTAATTAGATGAGCCTATGCAGTCTTTATAAATTTGCAATTGCCTGAGAGTCTCTCCGAAGCTCTTTACATGGCTTTTTATTTCTATTGCCACCTTTATGTTCAGTTCCCTGCTCAGCTTGGGTATGTTTGTGTCCACTTTAAAAAATACTGTAATAACAGCATCAGGGAAAGCAATTCTGCATATTCTAGGTTCACCTACGACGCTCATTTTAATTATTCTCGCTTTAAAATTTTCATTTAAAAAATACTGCAAAAAGAAATAAGATAATTTTTCATAGTTGCTAAGGACAAGAATGTTTATTTTATCATGAAGTTCGTTGAAATCTTCGTCATCAGTGTATCTGATCCCCTTCATATGAATCAAATGAAAGTAAGCCATTCAAGGTGAAATCTCTCTTTTCCATGCACTATATCCATGTATTTATTTTTAATTGAGGCTGTAATTTTTCCCGGATTCCCATCACCTATCTTGATGCCGTCTATGTTCACGATTGGTGTAATTTCTGCTGCAGTCCCCGAAAAGAAAACCTCGTCACTTACGTAGAGTTCCTCCCTGTGAATATCGCGTTCTATAACATTGTACCCTAGATCATTTGAAATTTTCAAAACAGTATCCATGGTAATACCTTGAAGCACATCGGAACTCAGTCCAGGTGAAATAACATCATTTCCTTTTACAAGAAAAATATTTTCTCCAGGCCCCTCTGCTACATATGCGTTTTCTGTGAGCAGTATGGCCTCATCGTAACCTGAGTATCTTGCCTCTAGATGGGCTATGATTGAATTTAAATAATTGCCGCTTGCCTTAGCGCTTACGGGCAATATGTTTGAATTAATTCTCTTCCATGATGATGTTTTGCATTTTACACCATTGATTTCAGAAAGATATTCCTTGAAAGGAACAGCTGCAATAAAAACGCTTATTTTCTTCTTAAAAGGTGAAAGACCTATAGAGTCATCGTTGTAAAATGCAAATGGTCTTATATAACAGCTTTTCAATTTATTCTCTCTTACCGTTTTTATTATAGCATTTTTTATCTCGTCCTTCGTGAACTTTAGATCCATATAATATATTTTTGCAGATCTAAAAAATCTATTAATATGATCATCTAGCCTGAAAATAGCAGGCCCATTTTCAGTGTCATATGCTCTTATTCCTTCAAAAATTCCAGAGCCATATTGCAATGAATGTGTTAGTATGGGAACCTTTGCATCAATGTAATCAATAAATTCACCATCAAGCCATACTTTCAATTCATCGTTCATATGACAGGATAAGTGAAATCATTTAAAACATTTTTCATTCTGAAAAAATTTATCATTAATTATTTTATACCTACTTTGTGGAAAATAGAAAGCGCCTTTTAATAATTATTCTTGCATGGTTCATAACATTTCCAGAAATCCTTGTAAGGCTTGTATACAGTATAACAATAGTACCAATAACAGATTTCATGCATATAAATTATTTTTTATCATCAATAATATTGGCATCATTCTATATTGGATATGCATTTGCAAACCTTCCATTTGGTTATCTTGTAGATAAGTTTGGATACAGAATAGTTGCGATATCCCTTCTATTCCTATCATTTTTAATGTTTCTTTTTTCGTATTCAACAACATTTCTAGAGGCGCTAATTTTAATGCTTTTAATGGGCATTGTTTCAGCACCAACATACATAGGTGCAATAAAGCTCGTTTCAGAAGGCAACAGATCATTCCGCGGAACATCCATAGGCATTCTTAACACAGTAGGGCCTATTGCATTACTTTTGTCTAATTTTATTGTTCCATCATTCCTTGAGAAATTTGACTGGCAGCTTGTTTATTTGATCAGTGCCTTAATTACGATTTTCATTTCAATACCTGTATTTTTCATACAATCTCGTTTTATGAAAAACAGGAAAGGGGCTGTAAACAGAAAGTCTTTAATAGCATCACTTGTAAGATTCTTTGGGTTCTGGGGGATGTGGGGTGTTTCATCATACTTGTTTTTGCTCGTTCACCAGCATTTTGAATTGAATTTAATAGAAGCGGGAATAGTATCAGGAATTTTCTCCATTGGTGCTATCATATCTATACCAATCACGGGATACGTTTCTGATCTGATTAAGAGAAGGAAAGAGATCACAAGATTATTTCTCCTTTTCTTTTTTCTATTTCTTATAATATATCCTTTTCTTCCGGTGATTTACATTTATTTCTTCACATTCATTCTTGGATTTCTAGCCTTCGGTTACAGAACTCCACTTGATGCATATATTTCAGAAATAACAAGAGGAAAAGAGGCCACATCCATGGGTCTAGCAAACATGATCTCGCAACCGAGTTCAATAATAGTTCCTATAGTTCTCGGTTACATAATCACTTTTACGGGAAATATTGCCATAGCTTTTGTATCCTTGTCCATAGGTCCTTTCATAGCGATGTTTCTAATTCAATTGCTTGATTAAAATTTATTATTCCAAAAAGCTCTCAACGATCTCTGAAATTTCAGAAATTGCCTTAGATGCCTCTGAATCCGGAGAAAATTCAATGAGCGGTTGCCTGTAGACCATCGATTTTGCTACATTTCTGTCATAAGGGATTCTGCCTATTATTTCCAATTCATTTTCCTTGGCAAAATTCTCTATTTCTTTAAAATTGGGGTTTAAATTGAATTTATTAACTACAATGTATGATTTAATTCTGAAATGTTCTGCAAGGTAAAATGCTCGTTTAAGATCGCTCAAACTCGACTTTGTTGGTTCAGCAACAAGGATAGCATGGGTAGCGCCGCTCATTGATGCTATTACTTGACAGCCTATGCCCGCAGCAGAGTCCACAATAATGTTTTTCACCTGACCATTTTTAATCCAATCCCTAGCAATGTTTTTCTCTTCCGTAACTAGTTTACCGGAGTTTGGTTGGCCCACATCCAGTTCAGAGCTCACAAAAGGGCCGTATTCTGTATGCCCGATCCTTATCCAACCAGACAAATTACCCTTTTTTATTGAAATGACCTCTCTTGGGCATATTACTTTGCATGCACCGCAGCCCTCGCAAAGAAATTCTTTTATTTTAGGGTAATCGTCTTTTTTTTCAATAGCCTCGTATGTGCATACTTCCTCACAGAGAAAACATTGAACACATCCATCATAGTTAATGGATGCAATACTCTTTTCCCTGTATTCAAGCTCTTTATCCCATGAATTCACGTTGAAAATCAAATGCAGATTTGGTGCTTCCGCATCTGCATCAACTATGGCCAGTTTTCTTTTTGCTAGAAGCACTGAGAGAGAAGAGGTGACTGTGCTCTTTCCTACTCCGCCTTTGCCGCTTGCAACAACTATTTCTGCCATAGCAGCTCTTCCACCTTCTTCGAAATAATTTCAAATTCTTTAGATGCATTGCTTTCTGGATAAAGATTTACTACAGGTATTCCTTTCACATAACTGTCTACCACTTCATCGCTGAAAGGTATCCTGCCCATAATTTCATAGTCAATGGCGATGTTTTCATCCGTAAGATCGGCCCTGTTAATTACCACATAACCTTTTATGTTAAGTTTTTTTAATAAATTCATAATCATTTTTAGATCATGAATGCCCAGGGGCGTTGGTTCGGTAACCACTATTGCAAATTTCGAATCTTCCAATGCAGCAGCTACATGGTTTCCCGTGCCTGCAGAGGTATCATAAATTTTTAAATCGTCATCCATCGAATCAGCTATATTTCTCGTAGAAAGAACGAGTGGATATGATCTCTCTTCTCCTTCCTTCAGCATGCCTGTTACAAGAGTCAGATTATCATTTATCCTGGTTCTATATGTACTTCCAATGATTTTTTTATCTTCTTCAATTGCATTGGAAGGACAGACCAACTGGCAGGTTCTGCAGCCAGAGCATAATGTAGGCATGAGAAATGGGTAACCTTCCTTAAACATTACAATTGCATTTTCAGAACAATTTTCCTTGCATAAATTGCATTTTGTGCACTTTGAATAATTAAACTTTGGTCTAAATATGTAGCTTTCTTCTTCATTATCTAGATCTTTTGAAAGTAGAATATGATCGTTCGGGCATTCTACATCAGCATCTACAAGCGTGACTTTCATCCTTTTAGAAAATAGGGTAGCAATGTTCACAGCCACAGTGCTTTTTCCTGTTCCACCCTTGCCGCCAGTAACTCCTATTTTCATAACACTATTTCACCATGGGCCTCCGCCGCCTCTACCCATTCCACCTCCCCTGCCCATACCTCTTCCCCTTCCCATGCCTCGTCCGTATCCGCCCTGCCCCATACCTGAGGAAGGCAGCAATTTTCCGGATAAAAATGCGTTGATTGCTTCCTCTACGGTCATTGGGGGACATTCACGCATATCTATTCTACCCATTGAAAGTACCTGAAATGAATTCGGGCCTATCGCTCCTGCGATAAGGACATTGCATCCAGAATTTACCACTACCTGAGCGGCCTGAATACCTGCACCGCTTCCTGAAACTGATCCAGGGTTTTGTATTACCTGGACATTTTTTATTGCCCCGTTTTCATAATCAACTATTGTGAATGTGGGGCATCTGCCGAAATTTGGACTTACATAATCATTCAAGCCACCAGGTCCAGAAGTAGCTAGACATATTTTCATATAAAAATCACCAAAGCCAATAATACAAAAAAATAGATAAATTTTGTTTAAAAATTATTTTTCTAGCTCTTCAAGTCTTTTTCTTATGTAGTCAATCCTCTCCTGTAAATATTTCAACTCATTTTCTAGAGCTGTTTTTTCATCAAGAGGTGCTTGTATGTTTTGAGCTCCAGGGTATTGGCCTGTTTGAATATACTGTGGATAATATTGATTAGGATAGTATCCATAGTTCCATCTCCATCCTCTCGGCATACCGGTCCAAGGGCAGTAACCCAGAGTAGCACCCCAACCTCTTCCCCTTCCACCATACCAACCTGGTCCATACATTTTACATCACCTAATTACTCAAATGAGTAAAAATATTTAAATTTTTCTCTCAACAATTATGATAAATTAAAATCATAGGATTATCATGCAACATCAATGGATTTGCTAAACGCGACAAAATTTATTATTGGTTTGGTATTTCTTTGCGTGGGCGCTTACCAAGACATTAAAGAAAGAGAAATATCTGCAATTCTTTGGCTTTTTATGGGTATTTTAGCATCGGTAATTCTTTTCCTAATTAATTTAAATGACATATTTTATATAGTAGTATTTATTTTAATATTTTTCCTCTGGTTCGTTGATCTTAAGACATATGAAAAATTTGTAGATTTTGCATTTTTAATTTTTTTGGTGCTAATCTTAATTTTTACAAAGGAAGGCCTCGCCTTTTTTTTAGATGGAATTCTTATGATAGTATACAAAAATTTTTACAACTTTGGCATAATAGGTGGAAAAGCTGATGCAAGGGCGATCATGGCAATAACCATGCTTAATCCATTATATCCAGAACTTTTTACAAGTTTCTATGCAAACAGGGAATTAGTATCAGTAATATTTCCATATTCTCTTGAGGTTCTGTTTTATGCAGTAATTTTGAATGCCATAATTTTCAGTTTATATCTTTTCATTGCAAATATAAAAAATGGCGCGGAATTGAAAATGAAAAAGATATTTACCCATATTTACAGGGGGAATGAATGGATTAAATACCAAACACCATTCATATTCTCACTTTTACTGGCATTCATTCTTTCATATGTATTCGACCTTTTTTGCTTTATTTAACCTTTCATAACGCCTATAGGCCTCATCTTTACAACAATCCTTGATATATTTGCTCCCTGCACAGCTTCAACAACATCATCAACGTTCTTGTATGCGCCAGGGGCCTCTTCAGCGGCAACGTCTGCACTTGCCGATTTAACGTAAATACCCTTCTGGAGCAGATCCCTCTTTACCTGGTCACCTCTGTATCTTCTTAAAGCTTCGTTTCTGGAAAGTATTCTGCCAGCTCCATGGCAAGTTGAACCGAAGGTTTCGTTTATTGCTTGATCTGTACCCACAAGCAGGTAGGATGCCCTACCCATGTCACCAGGTATCAGAACTGGCTGGCCTATATCCATGTATATTTTAGGAAGTGCTGGATGGCCTGCTGGAAATGCTCTTGTGGCACCCTTTCTATGTACTACAACTTTTCTTCTCTTGCCATCTAATTCATATTCTTCTATCTTGGCAATGTTGTGTGCAAGGGAATAAATTACATGCATGCCGAGATCCTCTGCTGATGCGTTAAATATTTTTTCAAAGGCTGATCGGGACCAGTGATTTATCATCTGCCTGTTTACAAAGCCAAAATTAGCAGCGGCTGCCATCGCTGAAATATAATCCTGTGATTCTTTAGAGTGTATAGGCGCACTTGCAAGCTGCTTATCAGGCAAATCAATATTATATTTCCTTGAAGCACTTTCCATAACTTCAATGTAATCAGTAGCCACTTGATGACCTAAACCCCTTGAACCTGTATGGATCATCACTGTTATTTGACCTTCATCGGTAATACCAAATTTTTTTGCAATCTCTGGTATTAATATTTTATCAACAACTTGAACTTCCAGGAAATGGTTTCCTGCCCCTAACGATCCGAGCTGTGGTGCACCTCTTGATTTAGCCTTTTCAGAAACTTTTGATGGATCAGCATTCTGAATCTTTCCATTCTCCTCTATTCTCTCAAGGTCTTCCTCCCATCCAAAACCGTTTGAAACCGCCCATTTAGCACCCTCGGCCAGGACATTATTAAGCTCATTTTTGTTTAATTTTATCTTTCCCTCTGAACCTACACCACTTGGTACTTCCCTAAAAATTGCGTTAATAAGTTCCTTTATTTTTGGCTGTACATCTTTTATGGTTAGATCTGTTCTTATCATTTTTACCCCGCAGTTTATATCGTAACCAACTCCTCCAGGGCTGATTATACCTTCATCATAGTCAAATGCTGCTACTCCGCCAATTGGAAATCCATAACCCCAGTGAATATCAGGCATTGCATATGATGCCCTTATAATACCCGGAAGAAAAGCAATATTTGCTACTTGGTCCGGTGCATTATCTTTTCTTATTTCATTTATCATGTGTTCTGACGCAAATATGATGCCATCTACACGCATCCCTTTTTTGTACGTTTTTGGTATTCTCCATCTAAAATTATCAACTTTTTCTAAAGGTCCATTGTACATTTTTCCACCCTTATATTCATTATAAGTAAATTGTTTAAGAATTTTTTCATAACTTTAAGTCAAAACTAAAAACTTCTTAACCTGAACTCTCGAAATTTTAGGCAATGTTAAGTCCTAGTTATTATTTTTAAAGTATTTCTTTTACGG
>JBMFSK010000049.1:0-7651 GCA_049967595.1 Thermoplasmata archaeon | reverse complement strand
ACATCAATTTCAGTCGCTTCAGACAACATCTTTATGGGGTCCTTTAAAATTTTTTTAATCCCCTTATTCATAAAATATTGAAATAAAATATGATATATAAATCTGACATTTGTCGGATTATTCCCTCAAAAATATTTAAATATTGGAAACTCATAAGTTATTTATGGGGAATCATAAATTAAAAATTTTAGTGATTTTGATAACAATATCCATTATACTATCTTTTTCTATCTTTCAACCATCTGTGAACCATAATTCAAAGCAAAGTCTTAGACCATATATTGTTTCCAATGAAATAAAATATGGATATGTAGCCAATGGAAATCCATACATAAATTATATTACAGTATTTAATAGACAAACAATGAATATAGTAAGTAATATAACCGTTGGTATCGGACCCATAGGAATAGTCACATCTCCAAATGGTTCTTTTATTTATGTTTCAAATTTCGATTCAAACAATGTTTCTGTTATAAATACAGCAAACAATGAAGTGGTAAGATCTATTAATGTAGGTATATCCCCTGGAAGCATTTCCATATCACCTAATGGTAATTACATAGTTGTTGCTAATTCAGGTTCTTCTAATGTTTCAATAATAAATACAACATCATTCTTAGAATTAAATGTCAATGTTGGGGGATCACCAGGGGGTTATAATGGATATACCACTGCTGGATATCCTAATATCGTTCCTGATGGCATTGTATTTAGTCCAAACGGTTCATTTGCATATATTGGAAATGCAGATGGAAACGTTACTGCTGTTAATGTATTATCAGGAAAAGTTCTAAGGCAGATTACAGTCTCCATTTATCCTGTAAATGGGCTTGCCATTTCAAATAACGGTCAATATATTTACGCTTTAGTTGATGAATATGTTCCATCTATGGATTATGGAAGCCATCTATCTGTAATAAGTACTCAGACATTTTCAATTATACATAATATATCTACGGATTATGAACCTGAATCAATAGTATTGAGCAAAAGCGGAAATCTTGCATATGTAACCAGTGGTTTTAACAATACAGTCGATGTGCTCAATCTTACAACAAATAATATGGTTAATAGATTTTACCTGCCCAACAATTCATATCCTATTGGCATCTTATTTTCGCCAAGTTACCAATTTTTGTATGTTGCTGATTCAGGAAATAACAATATTTCAGTAATAAATGTAGCAACAGGTTCTGTTTCTACATATCAAATAGGAATTTATCCCATTAGTATTTCCACATCAGATCTTTATCCAGTTGATTTCAAAGAATACGATCTTCATTCTGGAACTAATTGGTCTGTTAAAGTAAATTCTATTAACATAAGTAGCAATAGCACCCAAATTCAATTCCTGGAAACGAATGGATCTTATGCATACTCAATAGGCATGGTACCAGGCTATAAACCAAATCAAAATCAAGGTGATTTTAGAGTTTCTGGTAATTCAGTTTTGATATCTGTTTTATGGACTCAAATTAAATATTCTATATCTTTCAAAGAATTCGGTTTGCCTGCTGGAACAAATTGGTCAGTTAAATTGAACAATACATTCAATTCTTCAACATCCAATGTAATTAACTTTACTGAACCCAATGGATCTTATTCATACATCATAGGAGTTGTACCTGGATTCAGGACACAGCAAAATAATGGTGAGATAATCGTTAAAGGAAAAAATGTTACACAAGATATTTATTGGTCTGTGAATAAGTATACTGTATCATTCATTGAATACGGATTAAGGACTGGAATTCAATGGTATGTGACATTTAACGGAAACACGTCTTATTCAAAATACAATACTATACAGTTTAGTTATCCAAATGGTAGTTATTCTTATACTGTAGGCAGGGTTAATGGATATATTGCAAATGAATACTCAGGAAATGTTACTTTAAAAGGAAAAAATGTTACTTTGCAAATTAACTGGAGTCCTGTTTTATATGAAATATATTTTAATGAAACAGGTCTACCTTCAGGATCAGCATGGTCAGTTACATTGAATGGTACTATTGAATCATCAACAACAAGTACAATAACATTCCAAGAACCGAATGGCTCTTACTTATACAAGATAGGATCAATAAATGGATATGATGTATCTCCCTCCTCTGGAACTATTACAGTAAATGGAGCAATTGTTAATCAAGCAATAACCTTTACAGCTAATTCAACAAAAACATATACAATCACGTTTACAGAAACAGGTCTACCTTCAGGATCAGCATGGTCAGTTACATTGAATGGTACTATTGAATCATCAACAACAAGTACAATAACATTCCAAGAACCGAATGGCTCTTACTTATACAAGATAGGATCAATAAATGGATATGATGTATCTCCCTCCTCTGGAACTATTACAGTAAATGGAGCAATTGTTAATCAAGCAATAACCTTTACAGCTAATTCAACAAAAACATATACAATCACGTTTACAGAAACAGGTCTACCTTCAGGATCAGCATGGTCAGTTACATTGAACGGTCTTACAAGAACATCATTATCAAATACAATAACTTTTAATGAATCTTATGGAACTTATACTTACACAATTACACTTCCAAATGGTTATGAAACATCACAACCATCAGGTACAATAACCACAACTCAATCAATAATGAAAGTTCTCATAGTAATAAGTTCAACAAGCTCAACATCACCTCAAACAAGCTTTTCAACTTATAGTAGTATTATGTTGATTGGAATAATAGCTGCAATTATTGTTATAATAGCAATAGTAGCATTAATAGTTTTCATGAGAAAAGGCAAGAACAATAAAGGGTCAAACAAATGGGAAAAATCACCTAAGTATAACCCACCAAAAAAATAAAATCTTATTTTTATAAAAATAGTAAAAACATTATAAAACATATTTTCAATTGATTAACTATTACAAAAAGTTTTTGACATTATTAAAAAATCCCATTTTTTAATTTTTGTACAAAAAATCTAAAATAGTATAAATTAAATTATAAAACAAATGAAATCCACATCCATTACAGTTATAATTCTGATTATTTCATCTTTATTGCTTACTCCATATGTTTTAGGTCAAAATATACCAATTCAAAAAAATTATTTAAATTATTATGAAAATTCCGATGGCAGCATTTCAAATTTATCTTACATCAATAAAGTTATAATTAACTCAATTACTTTTACACCTTCAGAAAAAGGAGCCAGGTTTAAAGAAGGTATTGTTTCAAACTTTGTATCGGATCATTATAAGGAGAAAATCTTCAATACAAAAAGCCCGATAATAGATATACAGGGAAACAGCCATTTTAAAATAAAAATTGTATTCAACAATTTTTCAATTCAAAAAGCTATTTCATTCAATGGTTTCTTTATTGATGATATTAACAGTGTGGCCTTCATTAAAGGTGCTAATTTTTCCATATTAAATTCAACAGTTACGATTTCAACAATTAATAATTTTTATGTAAAAATATTCATAGAAAATAATAAAACAATAGGTGAAATAAGCCAATATATCCATACAAGAGAATTCAATGGCATACTTTATTTAAATCATTATAACTTGACCTATGACTTTGTAAATACTTCCTTGTCAATTTCTTCATACAATTTTCAGGAAAAAACATTCTCGTTCAATTTCAATTTGACAAATGTTTATGGCTTTTTTATAATTGTCATGAACGGGTTTGACAATCCCTTAAATATAGTAGTTAACGGCGTTTTATTTAAAAACACTACCTTGAATAATGTAGCAATAGGTGATTCAAACTCCTACGATGTAAATTATTTAAATGGCACATACATCTATTTTTTGTATATATCCAATTTGACAAAAAGTTCAACAAATATTATTAATGAGAATCTTCCATTAATAGTTTTGATCACTATTATCACAGTTGTTATTATATCAGGTGCAATAGCAATAAACAAGATGGTGAAAAAATGAAGACAATAATCATAATAATGATATCAATTTTAATAATATTCACTTCCTTTTCTCAGGGGTCCATTTTTGAAAATAGCGGTAGTATAAAACTAGAAAAAAATAATTTAGGTATTACTTTTTTCAAGAAAGTTCCTTGGATTAACATTGATGTAAACGGATCACAATACACTTTTGCAATATCATCTATCATTATTGGAAATGAACAACATACATATTTGAAAAACATACCATGGCAGTCAAATATTACTTCTTTAAAAAACGGTATTTACTGTTTCAACATGTCATCAAAAACTTATGGAATTCTCATTAACATTAGCTATTATCTATTAGAGGGTCAAAAGTATCTAAATTTTTCAGGAAACGGATTACTGGTAAAAGTAAAAGTATCATCCCAGAGATCATTGCCTGTTACTATCTTTGAACATATAATAAAGGGAAATATAAGTTATAATGTCAGAACATTCAATGATAATTTCAATATTCATGAAAAATTAAAAAAATTAGGTTTTGATAAAATTAGTTATATCATAAACAATGGATCGTTTTATGCATCGTCAAATAATAGTACGGAGGAGGATATTTATCAGACATATCCAAATAATAATGGAACAATAGAATCTTTATCTTTCATTTCATTCAATACATTCTCTCAAGAAAATTTGTTCAGCGCAAGTATGATTATTTTTTATGTAACCGGTTTTATTATCGGTCTTGCATTAATTTTTATCGGAACAATTTTCATAAGAAAAAAAGATTAAATATTAATTAAGCATGTGAGATACGATTCAAATGACATTTGCAGAAGCAGTAAACAGAAAATTAAACAAAAAGATATGTATGAAATGTTACGCTAGGAATCCTCCAAATGCAACCAGATGCAGGAGATGTGGTTATACAGGTTTAAGGCCAAAGCGAAAGGAGAGAAAAGGAACATAATTTTATGGAGATTCTCCTTTTCTTAATATTTTAATCAATGTTTCCTTTTTATTTATTTCCATATCCATTGAATTAATTTTTTGAACTGTGGTTTCAAGATCGTATTTTATCCTTTTTATGAAATAAGATTTTTCATTTGTGTCAATTATAGCATATGATGTTCTCCAGTCTCCATCTCTTGGTTGGCCTACACTTCCAGGATTTACATATACCGTAGACTTTATCCTTCTCACCATCGGCAAATGGGTGTGGCCAAAAATTACAAAATCAGATTCAGAATTTTTAAATTTTTTAACTAAATCTTCATCGCCTATAGTTGGAAGAACATAATCGTAAAGATAATCTGTCATTGATGCATGGACCATAGTGAATCTTACTCCATCTATTTCAAAATTTTTGAAAAGAGGCAAAGACCTGAGAAATTTGATTTGATCATTAGAAATGAGTCTTTTGTAGAAATTTCTTGTATAAACTGAAAGATCATGGAATTTTTCTGAGCATCTGCAATCAATGTTGAATGCATTTGCAGAATCATGGTTGCCTATAACAATGAAATCTGACTTATCCTTAATTTCATCAATGACCTTATGAGGCTCAGGACCATAATCCACCAGATCCCCTGAAATCAGAAGGTAATCAAAATTCTCTAAAAGGACGGATTCAAGAGCATCATAGTTACTGTGAATGTCAGAAATAACAAGAACCCTGCTCATATTTGTTTATAATCTTTGTATTATAAAAAATTTTGGAAATGGGAATTCAATCAAGATCTATATTTTTCAGCTGTTTCATCACGTATTCCCTTATATCTTTAGCCTTGGGCAAATCTATTTTTAGTGAACCTTCTTCAATAACAGTAATCATTGCATTTACCATTTCTGAGCCACATTTTTCGCAAACAGGTGGTTTAGAACCGTGCTTAACGACAGTGTAAGTCCTGCAATTCTCGCACCTGTATACGTCCTTTTTGCCTGCAAATTTTCCCTTTTTGGCCATGGGTGTTCCATCTATTTCCACTATATCCATTGCATAATCAATAGTTGAAGCACTTGAAATTGTAGTACCAATTCCAAAGCCGTCAGCTCCTGCATCCATCAATTCCCTAATATTTTCTTCTTTTATGCCACCCGATACTATTATTTCTAT
The DNA here is from genome assembly GCA_049967595.1 of Thermoplasmata archaeon. Lineage (GTDB taxonomy): Archaea > Thermoplasmatota > Thermoplasmata > Thermoplasmatales > ARK-15 > ARK-15. The sequence continues at coordinate 1,638 of JBMFSK010000049.1, read as the reverse complement.
ATTTCTGTAACCCCTTATTTCAAGTTCCCATTTCACTTCCCTTATTATATGAGCAAAATTTCCTCTTCTGGATGATGGAGTATCCAGCCTTATTCCGCTCAGATCCTTGACCAATTCTGCAGCTTTTATTGATGAGAACTTTTCATCACCGAACGTATCCACCAAAGCTATCCTTGGTACATTTGGATCTAAATCCTCATCAAATTTTTTCCAAGCGACTTCTTCACCTAGTACAAGAATAAGCGCATGTGGCATGGTGCCCCTTGGCATAAGATCCAGTTTTTCTGCACCTATTACACTTGAAACATAATCACAGCCACCTATATAGGAATACCTATCTATCATTGGTGCTATTGCAGGGTGCATTCTTCTAACTCCAAATGATAGCAGGGTTTTATTTCCAATCAATTTCTTGAACCTTGCGGATTTTGTTGAAATGCCAGATGCCTGGCAAATCAAACCCAAAAGAGGTGTTTCAAATATTGCAAAATTCTGGTAATCACCTTCAACATCCAAAACTGGTACAGGGGTGCCATACTGATCAAATGGTGTGAAAATAGTTCCTTCTTTCAGAGATCTAAGCGTAATTTTTTTATCTAGGAGTAAATTTATCACCTCTTCTAGACCTGAAAAAATGATCCAAGAATTATGCTGATCCTGTGTTGTCACCTCGGCCACTACATTTTTATGGACATTTTCCTTTTTTAAAATTTCCATTGTCCTTAAAAAGTAAATATCTGTAGTTTTGCCGGATAGTATATCTTCCTCATTTGAAATATAAAATTTCATATTATTTCACCTGCTTCTTTAATGCTTATCATCTTTGTACCGTAAATATTTTTCATGTATTTTAAACCAAACTCCCTGTTACTTTCTTTAATTGCTTCTGTGCACTCTTTTACAATTATTGTATCATATCCAAGGAAAAAGGCATGCGCCACGGTATGCAAAACACATATGTCGGTGCTCACACCGGCAATTATTATCCTATCAACGTCATGGCTTTTAAGAATATCATTTAATTGTGTATTAAAGAATGCATCATATGTCCTTTTCTCGATAACAATTGCATTTTGATCGGGCTTCAGGTCATCTATTATTTCAGAAGAAAATGAGCCCTTCATAGCATGGGGCCCCCATACCCTAAGTTCAGGATCCCCTTCAACATGAGAATCATTTATATATATTACAGGCAAATTTTTTTCATTGAAAAGGTCTATCAATTTTTTTATGTATAAAACAATGGATTTAGCCCTGTCAGATCCAAATTTTCCATCCACAAATTCGTGAATCATATCAATAACCAAAAGGGCAATCATAATTTATATAATAATTATAAATTCATAAATCTATCGCATTTTTTAATATTAGGTTGAATGTTTAAAAATACAAATGAATCAATTTTTTTATTTTGCAATTGGCTTAGTAAAAAACATATAAATGCTAATTATTATTTACATCTAATGGCTAATCCTATTAAAATAAATATGTATTTTGGTACAAAAAAATTTTAGATTACATGAGAAGGAATAGTAAGGAATATTTTTTGAAGGATCAATTCATGCGATATCCAAATATATAATACGTAACTTTTCAAATTTTAGATAATAGGTATCTGAAGTTTTTCAATTATTTGTC
>JBMFSK010000048.1:0-7921 GCA_049967595.1 Thermoplasmata archaeon | reverse complement strand
TACTGAGTATAGTAAAAAACCTAGTAAACATCTAGGTTTTTAGAAGTTGTCAAAAATAAATTTAAAATTTTTTATTTAAACTTTTTGGATTTTCAATGGAAAATTTTTTAAAATAGTTAACTTTACCTTCAAAAAGTGGAAGAAAATTTAGAGATAATTACAAGAGAGATCCTCTTCAATGTTTTATCAAAAGTTCTTTTTAAGAAAGGAATGAACTCAAGTGAAATTTATGAGCTTACCGAATATTTGTTAAGTTTCTTTGGATATGATGATTATCTTGTTGATAATATTCTCACTCCTTTAGACAGAGATATTTTTTATTATCTTGAAGAAAGTGGCATATTCAAAGCAGAGTCCCTAGAAGTCAATCTTCTTAAAGGGAGGCAGTGGAGAGTTCACTTCTGGACCTACAGGAAAGATAATATAAAAAAAATTATTAACTCTACTGAAAATTTAGAGGTAGAAGATCCTAAAAAACTGTACGATAAAATATTCAAAGATGAGTTAGGGGTTTAAAAAACCCAAATTTCCTTAACTTTGGACCACTGTACGGAGTGTGTAAAAATAAAATGATACCAGTTTGTTTAGTGGGACTTGGAAAAAATGGAATAAAAGTTTCAAGATACGTTTCAAGTTTAATCAGTGTTAAAAAACTTTTCATCAATGATGAACCCGGAGAAGGAATAATCGCTTTGCCCAACGATAAAGTTTCCTTTTTAGAATCTGAAAAAGTAAGTACTGATTATGATGAATATTTCATAAACATGCTTAACAATTATAAGGGTATTGATTTAAAAATCATTATTTCAGACTTTTATGACTATTATTCGTTATCCCTGACAAAAGTTTTCGGAAAATTCAGTAAAAAATTACATTTTAACACTCTTGGTATTTTTTTTATTCCATCTAAATCTGAAGGAAATAAGTATGAAATTGCACAAAAAGAGCTAGAATTAATGCAAGATAATTTTGATCTTATAATACAAATATGTAAAGATGATTTATTAAAGGCTTTCAGAGATATTCCAATAAAACTAATAGACAAAGCACAGACAGAAGTTGTTTATTTATTAATAAAAAACATATTTGAAACTCTATCCTTTCAAGATTTTTTGAACATATCATCTAAATCAAAATATTTGGGTTTTGGTCTTGGAATAACGGACAGAATGGATAAAATTTCGGAGGCATATATGGAAGCAGAATCATCCCCATGGCTTAGTTCAGGTGAGAAGAAATTTTTAATTATTTTTAACGGTAACCTTGTAGAAGATGATCTTAATGATGTGAATAAAATAATAAAATTCAAAGATTTTGATTTAAGGATAAATAAAAACATAAAACAAGAAAGAAGGATAGAAGTCTTTATTTTAAGTTATTAATTTTAGTTTTAAAATTTATAAATATATAATGTTAAATAAAAATTTAAAAAGTGGATTTTAATTACTTTATAAGAATAAGGATATACATAATACTTCTCGCAAGAATTAGCTTTGAAAGGAGAAAAGATTATTATCCGGTAATTAATAATCTTATATCGATATGGAAAATGCTTTTGACATAGGGAAAATAAACCGGATATTGATACCAACTAACAAGAATCCACTTATGGAAAAGTCTATAGATTTCATAACCAATTTATTTCCGGATGCTATATATTATACTGTTGGGGTGGTAGATATTAGTGGTGAATCTGTATTGCTTTATACAAGTTATTCATCAGATTATTTAGACGTTATGGAATCTTTAGAAAAAGAGGCCATAAACGAGGCACTTGAAATGCTTAAAAAAAAGGGTGCAAAAATCGGTGATTCTTGTATCGCAAAAGGTTTTCCATCCAAAACAATTTTAAGTTATTCCAAAAAAAAGAATATTAATTTAATAGTTTTAACAACAAGCTCAAAGATAGGAGCTGAAGGATTCAAACTTGGCTCTACTGTTAAAAGGATCATTGAAAAAAGTAAAATACCCACTCTATTGATCACACCTATTTCAAAATACAATCAAATAAAAAAGATCCTGAATCCATCAAGCGGAAGTAAGTATTCTTTCAGAGCTAGTATGTTATCTATAAATTTTGCAAAGCATTTTAACGCATCTGTAAAAATGCTACATTTTGGAAAAATAAAGAATAAAAGTTTGATAGATACTTTGAAAAATTATGCTAAATCACTTGATGTTAATTTTGAGATAGAGGAGTATGAGGGAACTGCATTACTGAAAAAAATACTCGAAGAAAGTGAAAATCATGATATTATGATTGCATCCAGAGGAAGAAGAGGATTTTCATATAAATTTAGATATTTTTCTCCCGAACTTGCGCTAGGCGAATTGGAGAAAGAAGTAATAGAGCTATCAAAAATACCAATTATGCTCATAAACGAATAATACCATATCTTTTTTAAATATTTTTAAGTAAAACTACAATCTTAAAATCAGAGATACGATCGTAAAATTCTTTATTATCCTTTCCTTGAAATTATTCTGTTTTTTCAAAAATCCTAACTGTACTTATAAAAAATTAAAAATGTTTTTATAAGTTTTTTATATTAACTAAACAAATGAAGATTGCATTTGCGATCTGTTCTCTCGGTCTAGGTCATGCATCACGCTCATTACCTTTGATAAAAGCATTGATAAAGGAAGGCATTGATGTTACTGTGATAGCACACGGAAGATCAAAAACTTATATAGAAAAATCTATAGGGGATATTAAAATAATAGATTTGCCAGACTATCCATTGGAATATACAAAAACTCGGGCTTCATTTTTTCCAAATATAATATTAAAATCACCTGCAATTTTGAGCTCTTTTATAGAAGAACACAAGGAATTTTTGAATATACAGAAAAAACATGATTTTAATCTTATAATATCAGATAACAGATACGGTATATTTGATCCTGAGATACCATCATACATTATCACTCATCAGTTAAGGATAATGAATCCTTTTAGAATTAGAACGTTGGAAACATTGAGCATGTTTTATAATAGTTATGTGAGCAAATTTTTTAAAAAGGTACTTATTCCTGATTTTGAAGAAGATTCACTTTCTGGAAATTTATCGCATAACCTCAAATTCCTAGATATAAACAAAATCAAATATATTGGCCCATTATCCAATTTTAAAAAACTTGACATTCAAAAGGACATAGACATACTTGTTACAATTTCTGGACCTGAACCCCAAAGATCTATTTTTGAAGATATAATTAAAAAGGAAATTAAAAAGTTTGATGGAAATTACTACATTGTTTTAGGTAAACCTGACTTCCATAAAAATGATGGAAATGTTATAAATTTTGCATCTCAGGATGAAATGGAGAAGCTTTACAATAGGTCAAAAGTAATAATTTCTAGATCTGGCTATTCAACAATTATGGATTTGTTCCATATAGGGGGAAAAGCTTTTTTTATTCCAACACCATCCCAACCTGAACAGGAATATCTTTCAGAATATTTGAACAAGAAAAGTGTTTCTGGGTATTCCAGACAGGAGGACTTTAAATTTGAATTAATAAATACAGAAAATTACAAAGGTTTTAATGGAGGTTATGACACAGAAAAAAGTGTGAAAAATTTCATGGATGAAGTGATGTAAAAATGAAGGGAGGATGGAACACAAGAATAATGCTTATATCTATTATAATCAGCATTGTTGTAATTTCAATAATAATCTCTGGAACATATTCAAAAGATACATTAAAAACTTTTCTTTCTATTAATCCAACTCTGATTTTGCTTGCAATAGCTTTGCATCTTGTTTACTGGTTTTCCTGGGGTGCAAGAATAAAAGTTCTCTCAAAAAGCTTGGATTACAAAATTAGTTATATGCAATCAATGAACATTGTAATGATGAATGTACTCGCTGCATCTGTAACCCCTTCAAATGCAGGTGGAGAACCTGTTAGAATAAAAATGCTTAACGAACTCGGGGTAAGAGGGGGAGATGCTACTGCCATTGTAATAGGAGAAAGAGTTTCTGACTCAATATTTTTACTTTCATTGCTTCCGATACTATTAATTTTCTTCAGCTTCATGCTTTCTGGGTTTTTTGGATATCTTCTTTTTTCAGCTGTTATATTATTGGGCGCTTTATTAATTGCTGTTTTTATAATTGTTTGGAAACATAAAAATTTTGAAAAACTTTTGACAAAAATAGAACCTTTCATGAAATTGTTTGTAAGGAACAATGAAAAAAGGTTTAAGCTAATGGAAAAATTGAAACGTGAGTTTAAATATTTTCATGAAGGCATTCATATACTTATCATGAAAAAAAGGATCAATTTTATTATTGTATTGCTGCTAAGTGCCATTTTATGGATTTCAGATTTTATTATATTTTCAGTGGTGCTTCTTTCACTGCACCAGAACCCTTTATGGATATATTCTGTTTTAGCACAGATTTTCATAGTTATATTAAGCATTATACCTATCTCGCCAGGTGGAAGTGGTATAGTGGAAATAGCTGCGGCATTTCTCTATGGCCCTTTTATATCAAAAGATATTATAGGTGTAGTAATCCTCGTATGGAGATTCATAGTATTTTATCTGAATATTATAATAGGCCTTATATTCACTTTAAGACATGTAATTAAAAATTATTAGCAATATTTTTATAAAAGCATTTAATCTAATTTATGATGAAAATTCAAGTTTGTCCTGTATGTGGAAGCACGGACATTTATTACGAGGCAGGAATGATAACAGGTGAAAAGTACAAATGCAACAACTGTGGCTATGTTGGATCATTCATTATTGAAATAGATGAAAAGGATTATGATGAATTTTTAAAAACTATAAAGAATAACCAGCGTAAATAGCCTTAAGATCATCTTCTAGAAATTTTTTGGGAACATATTTTTTTAAACTTTCTTCTAGAGCTGAAAATGGTACTTGACCAGTAATTTTAGCGTATGCACCAAGAAGAACTACATTGGAAATTCTTGGGTTTGATATTTCTTCAGCTATTTTTGATGCATTTATAGAAAAAACATTTTTCAAATCATATGGTATATTTTTTACCATGGCTGAATCCACAATCACATACTTACTTTTTTTAATCAAATCAATGTATCTATCGAAAGTTTTCTGGTACATAATTATCATTACTGTGGGCTCTGTAATCATTAGATCATATATATATTCATCATCAACTAATATGTCAGATGTAGTTATTCCTGATCTTACGGCTGCAGTGTATGATCTGGTCATTACAACATTTTTTTTCATTACTGTTGAAAATGTCTGTGAAAGTATAGTTCCAGCAAGAACTACACCTTGACCAGCCCAGCCACCTATCCTTATCTGTATCATTCTCTCACCTTTTCAATTATTTTTTCAAGCTCTTCAGTCAGTTCAGGCTTCTCAATATCAACAAATTCGCCTATTCTAAATGCACCCTTCTCATCGGTTTTGAATTTATCCCTGAACCAGTGAAGCATCTCAATATGATCCATTCCAAGAATCCTTCCTTCATATGTAGGGCATTGTGAAAGCACTTCAATAAAAGAAAAACCCTTTTTTGTAAGACCTTTTTCTATAGACCTGATAAGCTGGTTCATATGCCATGTAGTCCACCTGGCTACATATGATGCACCTGCTGCCGCAACTACTTCAGAAACATTCAATGAAAAAGCCGGATTTCCATAGGGAGTTGTTACAGTTTTATATTCATGTTCTGTTGTAGGAGCTACCTGTCCCCCCGTCATGGCATAAATGCCATTATTGACCATGATAACGGTAATACCTACATTGGATCTTGCAGCGTGAAGAAGATGATTTCCTCCTATGCCTGTGCAGTCACCGTCGCCACTTACAACAAGCACCTTTAATTTAGAATTGGCCACTTTAAGACCTGTTGCAAATGCAATTGGTCTTCCGTGTGTTGTATGGAGAGAATCCACCCTAAGATATGGAGAAGGGATCCATGCTGAACAACCAATACCCGAGACTGCCACTATTTCATTTCTGGGTATTTTCAAATGATCGATAGCTCTTGCAATGGCGTTTAAGATCTGTCCATCACCGCATCCAGGACAAAATGCAGAAGGCATTCTTCTTATATATTCATTTTTAATGTAATTTGTAGTGATCATACATTTACCTCCTCAATCTTTTTTAGGATCTCAGAAACGGTATGAACCGTTCCCGTTACTTTTGGAAAATGAATAAATTTTCCTGAAAATGTTTTTTCTATTTCTAATGAATAACCCCTGAGTGACATTTCTGGAAGTATTACTTTTTTTACATTTGTAAATTCCTTCATTCTCGTTTCAGGAGCTGGCCATAGAATTTTTGGTCTGAAAAATCCAGCTTTTATGTGCTTTTCCCTTGCTTTTATTACTGCCCCTTTTGCTGGGCGGGATGTAGCACCGTATGCCACAACAAGAATTTCAGCGTCATCCATATACATTTCTTCCCATTCCTCAATGTCCATTCTGTTTCTATTTATCTTTTCTACTAATCTTGTAATCAAATTTGACTGTATTTCAGGGCTACCTGTATCCCTTGTGCCATCAGGCCTATGCGTAGACCCTGTAACCATCAATTCTAAACCCTCTCCAAATTTTCCCATAGGGGGTACTAGATCCTCACCAAATTTTGTAGCATCTTCGAATGTTTTTGCTAATTTTCTTTCTATAACATTTATTTTCTCAGGAACGACCAACCTTTCCATCATATGACCTATTTCGGCATCAGAAAGCAAAATAACTGGCACTCTGTATTTTTCAGCCAGATTAAATGCTTTAACAGTAAAATCAAACATTTCCTGAACTGAATTGGGTGAAAGAACTATGTTTTCATAGTCGCCATGGGAACCGAATCTTGATTGCATAACATCTCCTTGCGCTCCCCTTGTTGCCTGACCTATTGATGGCCCAGCCCTCTGCACATCAATTATTACAATTGGTGTTTCCGTCATGGCTGCATAACCAATATTTTCTTGCATTAAGGAAAAACCAGGTCCTGATGTTGCAGTCATTGCTTTAACACCAGCCCAGGATGCTCCTATAATTGCTGAAATCGAAGCCAGCTCATCCTCCATCTGTAAAAATTTACCACTTACTTTAGGCAAAAGCTCAGCCATGGCCTGAGTTATCTCACTTGCTGGAGTAATTGGATACCCAGCAAAAAATCTACAACCCACCTTTATAGCACCATAAGCTGCAGCTACATCACCCTCAACAAAATATTCACCTGGCTCAATCATTTCTGCGTCACCTCAATTGCAAAATCTGGGCAATAAAGTTCGCACAATCTACAAACTATACAGGAATCCAGGTCCCTTACTCTTGGATAAAATAAAGCATATTCATTAACTTCATCAGATTGTTCAAGAGTATTTTTTGGACAAACATCAATGCATATGCCACAACCTTTACACAAATTTTTATCTATTTTTATTTCTAAAACCTTCATTGTGAGGGTAAATGAATACAATTATTTAAGTTTAATAAAAATTTTTCCTTTTTTATTAAACGATTTATTTAAAGATAGAAAAATTTATTAACCAATTATTGTATTTACGAACTATGGCATCTGTAATAGTAGTACATAGCTGGGATGACTCCCAAAAGGACAAAGTTATGGAGTTTGCAAACAGAGTTGTAACAATGGCCAAAGAAAAGAAAATACCTTCTGGATTAAAACTGATTAGCATAGATTTAGCGGAAAATAAAAACATGGCAGTTTGCCACTGGGAAGTGGATAGCTTGGATCATCTAATGCAGGTAGCAGGATCCTTAAAGCCTACATGGAAAATCGATGCTTTTGTTGCCAAAAACATATACAAAAAAGGTATTTTATAAATTTTTTCCTTTTTTTAGGCGGAGGTTACCGAGCCAGGCCAAAGGTGGTGGATTTAGGGTCCACTTCTGCAGAGATCCGAGGGTTCAAATCCCTCCCTCCGCATTT
>JBMFSK010000047.1:0-8379 GCA_049967595.1 Thermoplasmata archaeon | reverse complement strand
TTAAAAATTGATTTGGCAAATTATAATGGGGCACTTTCAATTGGCGAAGTTAAGTCAAAATAAAAATTTTATATGTTCAAATTTTTTGGATAAACTTCCTTGAATGTATGTCTGATAAATATGTAAATACAATTCTGCACCTTCATTTTTTGGCCTTGATTCAATTAAAAATATTTTTTGTGTTTTGAACTGATTTTACTGGAAATTCTTCAATTTCATTCATTAGTTTTCTGTACTAGTCTTCACTCTTGAACTTTTAAATTATTTCAATCAGGTTTACGTACAAAAGCTCCTTTGACAAATCTTTGCCTTTATAAAAACTGTCAAGACAAACTTTTAACATTTCCTTGGATAGTGTTTCAGAACTATGAATATTGTCTTCGCTATTTCTTTCAGATTCATGATTTTAAAATATACTTGAGATTAATATATTTTTATTTTATGAAGAAATAACTTAAATTCTTAATCTGATCGATATAGATTGTTATATCTGGATCTTCAAGATCTACCCTTTTTTCTTTCAATCTTTCAAGAACCAATTTACCAAGGTTCCTATTTTCTATCTGGGAATTCTTTCGCCTGGATCTTATTGCAAATTTTTTAAAATGAATGTTTTCCAGAAAATTTATTATTTCTTCATAATCCCTGAAAATGAAGGCTTCCTGACCCTCAATCATTGTATTGGATATTATTATTAGTTTTGTGTCCTGTTCCTTGTAAATGAACTGTCCATCATTTTTCAAGAAATATTCCTTCAAAAACTTTATTTTTTTATGTAGCTCGTCCCTGTTTTTAAAATAATAAATTCTGGCAAACATGTTTATCTTATATGACCCAGAGTAAAAGAGCCCATTATTATACCGCTCTTAGATGGTGTTATTTCTATCCATGATCTGCTTTGAACATCTGTAATGCCCTTTATCTGAAGGTAAACCTTTCCTGTTTCTATTTTAAATTCTATTGTGCCATCCATAAGATAGGAAACCATCTGTACAGTGTTCTCCTCTTGCAGCCCCTTTTCCAAGAGATACATTGAAACAGCATTCTCCTTCTTTCTTTTAGTTGTGAACGGTTGCAAGAACTTTAGAACTGACTGCGCATCACCAAAAGTAAGTATTGTCGAAAGTGTGAAAAAGGCTAGCCTGTAATACCTTGCCATATCTTTAATCTCGGAAATTATTTTATCAATTGACTCTGTGATTCCGTTAAAATCTGTCTGTGATTCTAGATATATCACCCCAGGTAATGATGCTTTTTCACCTATAGTTCTAGAATATGCGTCTATGTACTTTACTAGTCCTTTCTCGACATATGATTTCCAAGTAGGAAGGACATAATTCATCTCCTCCTCAAAAATGTCAACAGTTTTATCAACAAGAATCACTACTACTGGAATACCTTTTTTGACACCTTCAGACAAAAAAGAATAAACAAGCACTTCTTTCCCGCTGTATGGTGGGCCCATTACTATTATATTAGATCCTACTGGAAAACCGCCAAATGTGAGATCATCAAGCCTTCTTGTCCCTGTTCTTACCTTTTCTTCTTTTATTTCCTTTACAATTTCTTCTTGGGCCATGGATATCTCTTTGTCTATGAGCCCTTTTTCCCTGGCTTCCAATTCTTTTTCTATCTCTTTTAAATATTTTTCTTTATGCTTAAGTTGCTCCTCTTTTCTTTTAACAAGCTCGTTCAGATCTTCAATCTTATGCTCCTGTTCTAGCTTCTTTAATTCCTCTATCTCTATTTTCTGGTTTTCCATTTCTTTTATCTGTTCCTGAAGTTTCTTTTCTCTGAAAATGAGATCCTGCTCACGTCTTGCATATTCCTCATCTTTAAATTTCATGGTTTCCTTAAGATCACTTAAGGCTTTATCAATTGTTTCGATTTGTGATCTTAACTGTTGATTTTCTATTCTAAGCCTTTCTAATTCCTTCTCATTATTAATATCTCTTTTAAGCGGTTCATTTCCTAAGGTAACAGTCTCTATAAGATCGTTTAATCTCTTTATCTCTTCCTTTAAAAGATTATTCTCTTCCAGCAAACTTTGGTACTTATTCTCATCTATGCCAGTATTGTTTTCCTGATTATTTTCTATTTGCTCCTCTTTGAGTGAAAGTTCCTTGAGCTGTTTTTCTAACAATAACTCCTGTTCCTTCAATTTTAGCTCATATTCAGCTATATTCTTGATCTTTTCATTTTGTGTTGAAATCCAGTCTTGCCAAATCTCTTTTTGCATCTTTAATCTATTTTCTGCACTTTCTAAATCTATTTTAAGCATTTTATTTTCTTCTAGAATTTCTTTAATCCTGGGAAATAATTCGTTTAGGTCCTTAACATTCAATAGATTTGATATTTCTTTTAATTTTCCTTTTATCTCTGATAATTCAACTTTTATCTTACTTAATTCAAGAAGTAATTCAGTAATTCTTTCAGAATATTCAGAAATTTTTTCTATAATGTTTTTTGTTCTTTTTATATCTCCAATAACTGTTATCTTTTGAAGTATTTTCGTATATATTTCATTGAGGTTTCCCCTTATTTTTTCAGTATCTTCAAGTTTGCGTGAAAGCTCCTTTGCTTTTTGCTCTAAAAGGGCAGTCTGTTCATCTATTTTATTCCTTATCTCATTTATGTTTGAAATACTTTCATCTGTTAAATCAGTATTTAGATTCTGATTGATTTTCCCTATCTCTTCTCTTTCTCCTTTAATCCATTTTTCTATATCATCTATTTCGCTTGAAATACTTGAATATTTTTCATCTATGTTCTCATTTAAAACGCTCAATATGGATTTTGCCAGTAATTTATCATATTCCTCTTTGGTATATTTCCTGCCACATTTTTTACAAGTTAGTGTTTCTTCGTCTATTTCCCCGCCACAATCAATACAATTTACCATTTTTACTTTGATGCAATTCTAAGTATATTATTACCCCTTACTATTACTATACCCAATTTTCTTATTGATTCATTCATTTTTTCTTCTGTATCATTAATTATCAAATTCATATACTCATCGTATCCTATTAAAACACCTTCTAAAATCCTACTGTCCTTCATCAGCATGGATATTCTTTTATTCATAAATTCTTCTATTACCTTTATTGGCATTGTCATACATTTTCACCTCAGTTGTTTGGAAATGGTCCTCTTTCATCCTGATCAGAATCATCATCATTAAAGACTATTTGAACAAGATCCCTCATTAGAGATTTTAACTCCTCTACCTCTTTTCTTAATCTCTCTACCTCTACATTCAATTTTTCAACGTCATTGTTCTTTTTCATTTAAACACATCCACCTTTATGGATTATTTTTTACCTTTATTTTAATGTTTCCGTATTCTGATGAAATTTTTCTAGTTTCTTTTCTACCGCATCTTTCACAGTATAGGTAATTTTCAACTTTTACCATTGGTGCACGGCATTTCATACATAGCCCCTTAATTACACCAAGAGATGATTCTGCAGTTGTAAGCTGCAAAGATGGCTTTGATTTTATTACCTTTGCTTTTATAATGTCACCTATTCTGAACATCTTTCCTACTTCTTCAACATATCTATCAGAAATTTTAGAAACATGTATTATTGCGTCCTGCCGCCCACCTACTATTTCTCTATCTACGCCCTCAATTGCTACAACCGTTACAAGTGCAAAATCATTATAAAGTTCCTGCACAACGCCATAAACTATCTCTCCAACCTTTAGCATAGGTAAGCTTACGGCAGGCTTTATACTTACTGTCATGTGCTTCTCGTCTAAATTTAAAATGCCATAAAGTGAGGCATAAATTTTTCCATCAACTTCATTGACATTTTGGCCAGGAACATATTCTTCTATAGTTCCCAAAAACTCACCCGGTACCACTACTTTATCCATTTTTATACACCACCTTTACCACGAACAATATCACATCCATTTCTTTTACTGGTTTTTTATGAAATTTAAATGTGTAAGGTAAACTTAACTTATAATTTTTTTCCATAATTAGGACACCCTTATCTTTGATCATTTTTATTACATGGGCTCTTGCCCTTGAATTTTGAAGCATGTAAAATAGCCTTGATCTTTCCAATGATTTTTCTATGAAGATCGAATCTGCACCTCGTAATTGATAACCAAATGGAGGGTTCTCTATTATTGTATCAACATTATACTGGAATTCCTTCACGTCCATATTTAAAAATTCTATTTCTAAGCCCAATTTTTCACAGTTTCTTTGTGCTATTTCTATAGCATCTTTATCTATTTCAACACAATATACCTTTTTTGCACCTAAAATGCTTGCACCTATAGCAAATGTACCACTCCCGCAACCTAAATCTGCAACTGTTTTATTCTCAATATCATTAAATGCAGTTAATAGTATATCTGAGGCAATTTCAGGTGGAGTTGCATATTGTTCAAGAAGGATCTTATGCTCACTAAATCCTTCTATATCTGAAAGTATTATCGAAAGGTCCTTTTTATTTTTAATCTTCACCTTGAGCTCTGAGGTTGTATGCATCAAACATTTTTATAACAGATCTTGCATAATTTACAGACTCCTTTTGGGAATATCCCTTTTTTTGCATTAATTCAACGATTGACTTGTAAGCTCTCTGCCATTTCCAAGTGCTTCTGACGTAATATGTTTTTATAAGCACCTCTAAAATATCGTTTTCAACCTCAATTTCAAAATGTTCTTTCATCCTTGTTTTCCATATTTTATAAATGAACCCTGGGATAATCACTGGCTCTGTGTCTTTTTCCTCTAAAGATTCGTTCACACCTCGAATATATTCTGGCTTTATAAAAATTTTTCCTATCTCAGAGACTAAAATTTTTAAATATAATTGGATTGAGCATATTATGGAAAATTGGTTTGGAGAATTTCAAACTAGAGATGTGATACTCTCAATGAAATACAATGAACATATTTTACATAAAAGATCAAAATACCAAGAAATAGACATTATAGATAACATAACTTATGGAAAAGTTTTGTTTATTGATAAAACATTCCAGTTGACTGAAAAAGATGAATTTATCTACCATGAAATGTTAGCACATATTCCATTGTTCTCGCATAAAAATCCAAAAAATGTTTTAATTATAGGAGGAGGGGACGGAGGGCTAGCTAGGGAATGTTTAAAACATAATATTGATGAACTTTATCTTGTTGAAATTGATGAAGAAGTAATAAATGTTTCAAAAAAATTTCTTCCTGGACTTAGCTCTTCATTTAAAGACAAAAGATTGAATTTGATAACAGATGACGGGGCAGAATTTGTAAAAAGATCTGAAGATAAATTTGATGTTGTTTTAATTGATTCTACAGATCCTGTAGGGCCTGCGAGTGTTCTCTTCGAGGAGAATTTTTACAAAAATGTTAAAAACATATTAAAAAAGAATGGCATTGTTGGAACGCAATCCGGGTCCCCATTTCTTTATCCTGAGCATATAAAGAAAGCATATTACAATATGAAAAAAGTTTTTAATTTTGTTAAGGTGTATACCGCAACAGTACCCACTTACCCAGGAGCAATCTGGAGCTTTACCTTTGCTTCAGAGAGTGAAATTTTAAGGAAAAGGGAGGTTAATTTTAAAACAAATTATTACAATGAAAAAATACATGATTGCAATTGCAACCCTAATTTTGTAAATGATATTTTGAATCAGTGAACCTTCCATTCTTTTTTCTTTTCATCTAGCATTTCCTTATACCTTGGCCCGAGCTTGTATGCAAGAATCTCAAGATCTTTTAATTTAGATATGAATTTTGATTTGCTGTCGGAATTTAAATATTTAAAGAATTCCCTGGATTTCTTTATAGTGTCATAAGTATAATAAAGACCAATAATGAATGTTGCAATTGAAATAATGAATATCCAATAAATCCAGTCCCCCACTGCTTTATGAAATGATAAAATATAACCGGGTACAGACGAAGATGCAAATATACCGAGAATGGAAAATATCATGAATACGAAGCCAACTACAAATAATATTATCGAAATAAATATGATATATTCTCTCCAGCTTTTCAAATTCATGGTTTCAGGAAAATGAATACATATATTTTATTTTTTTCACTGAATTTTTTTCAAATATTTAACAAATTCATCAAAGGCTAATGATCTATGGGAATACAAATTTTTTTCATTTATTTCCATTTCAGCAAATGTCTTACTGGATCTTAATGGCCTGAATATTGGATCATAACCAAAACCATTACTTCCCTTTTCTTTTTTTGTAATTTCACCCTGCACTGAACCTTTAAATGTTTGAACTTCATGACCATCAAAAAATCCTATTATTGCATAAAAAACAGCCTCACGATCTTCAATACCTTCCATTAATTTTAAAATACCACTGTTTCCGATTTTATCATGCACAAAAGATGAATATGGGCCGGGAAATCCTTTTAAAATCTTTATTGCAAGTCCTGCATCCTCTAAAAAAAATGGGGGTTCTACAATTTTTTTTACATAATTAACAGAGTATTCAACAATTTCTTCAGGATTCCCAGATTGAATTTCAACGTATTCCAAATTAATCCATTCAAGATCAATCGAGTTTTTTTCAAATCTTTCTTTGTATTCTAAATACTTATTTTTATTATGTGTAACTATTTTCAAGAATATCTCCTCCTTTTCTCTATTTCAGCCAACCTTTCTATTACTTCATTTGCATTTTTATTTATTTTTTTATATTCATCTAATATTATTCTAAAATCGTCTGCGTGATCACTATGAGCACTCTTGAAAGATTCTTTCAATAGATGAAGATCAGTACTGAGTTCTTCTATAGAAGCATCTAGCTCCCCCATTGAAAAATCTATTGAGTATATTCTACCATTACTTATTATGAGGTTGCTTGTGGTCAAGTCTCCATGTGAAATTCTATTTTTATGCAGGTTTCCTATAATTTTTCCTATTTCAATACAGATTTTTTTCCTTTCATTTTCTTGAAGATCATCATAAATTTTTCTTAGAACTTGCCCATCTATTTTTTCCATTTCAATTGTAAAATTATTTAGGTCTATGTCAAAAATATAGGGAGTTTTTATGCCAAATTTCTTAGCTTCGCTTAAAAGTCTAGATTCCCTTTTTGTCCTTTCCCTTCTTAAAATTTGGTCCAATTCTAAAATACGGTAAGGTTTTCTTATCCTTATTTTTTTTATTGCTTTGAAATTTAAATAGTCAGATTCTTCTATTCTAGCTTCAGCCCCTGGAAGTTCATTATATTCTTTGTAATGTGTTTTGGCATTTACCCATAATGCATCTATGGAATCAGCTCTGAATTTTTGATCAACCATTGTATCCTCTATTCGCATCCTTATACCACTTTCATACATTATTTCCCCTAGATACCCTATCATTACACCGTTATCAACGCAAAGGTCAGGTGGAGGAATAAATATCTTTGCGCCCCTTTCTTTGACCATTAATTCGAATATTTCCTTTAGTTTCTTATTTCTAGCTACACCACCAGCTAGTAATACCTCATCTTTATTCAAGTGAGCCATGGCCCTTTCTGTTACTTCAGCCATCATTGCAAAAACAGTTTCTTGAAGGGAGAATGAAAGATCTTCAGTAGATACTCCATTTTTCTTATAGGCTAAAACTGCAGTTAGGATACCTGAGAATGAAACATCCATGCCCTTAATTGAATATGGTAGTGGATAATAATTAGATCCATTTTTGGCAAGCTCTTCTATTTTTGGTCCACCAGGAAATGGTATACCCAATTCTCTCGCAAACTTATCGAGAAGGTTGCCAATGCCAATATCGAGCGTTTCCCCAAAAACTCTGTACCTGCCATTAGAATATGAAATAATCTGAGTGTTTCCACCGGATAGATATGACATAATTGGATCTTCAGCCCCAGTGATTAATTTACCTATTTCTAAATGTGCAATACTGTGATTAACGCCCATGATTGGTTTGTCTAATTTTAATGAAATAGTCCTAGCAGCTGTAGCCACAGTTCTTAAACAAGGCCCTAATCCTGGACCTTTTGAAAATGATACCAGATCTATGTCCTTTATTGAAATATTTGCCTTATCCAAAGCTTCATTTAATGCCGGTATAAACTCTTCAGAATGATGTATTGCAGCATCCCTAGGATGTATTCCCCCTTCCTTTGGAACAAACATCTTAATTACATTAGATAATATTCTCTTATCCTCTAGAATTCCTATACCTAGTGTATGGGCAGTTCCTTCTATACCTAATACAATCATCAGAAAATGATTAATTCTTTTGTAATAAAAATATTTCCAATTTAAACAATGCTCCTTAATTTTACTCTTATAAATCTTAATTTTTTCAATTAAACCCTTAACTCTTTATTTTTTACGTAATACTTCCAGATTTATTGATAACTTTTGAA
>JBMFSK010000046.1:0-8657 GCA_049967595.1 Thermoplasmata archaeon | reverse complement strand
AAAATCCTTTCATCTATTTTAATGTTTGGGAGCTTAACTTTTATATCAGCGCCCGAGCCGGGATTTGAACCCGGGTTAAAGGCTCCGCAGGCCTTCAGGATAATCCGCTACCCCACTCGGGCTGTTTATTATTATTTTTGAAGATAGGATTCAATTTTTTGTTAAAAGCTTCTTTCTTTCAGCAGCACAATATCCAGTTACCTTTTCAATGAAATCATTATATTTTGAAATTGTTTCTTTATATTTTTCTTTGTCATTATTTGATTTAGTTTCAGCATAAATTTTTTTATTATTCAACTTTACTTTTATGATATCTAAAGATCCGTAGCTTGAAATAAAGAATTCTCCATCTTTCTTTACGTTACCAAAAATCTGCGTCATTAATTCTTCAATCTTTTTTTCATTAATTTCATGTTTTCTTTTAATTGGGTATTCTCTCATGGAATCAACCTCCTCATATTTCTTGGATATGGTACAGCATATTTAATATGGTCCAATCCAGCCAACCACCATATTATCCTATCTATGCCAAGGCCAAATCCTGAATGCGGCACAGAACCATATTTTCTAAGATCAATGTACCAATAATAATCTTCAGGGTTTAGATGATCTTCTTCGATTCTTCTTAATAGCTCATTTAATTCGTAAATTCTTTCCCCACCACCTATTATTTCTCCATACCCTTCAGGTGCCAATAAATCATGATTTAAGACAACTGATGGATTTTTTGGATCCTGTCTATGGTAAAAAGGTTTTATTTCTTTTGGAAAATGAACTATAAATGTGGGACCTTCAAATTTTTTTGTTATTTCGTATTCCTCATCTGCACCTAGATCAGCGCCATAATCTATGTCTAATCCGACATTCTGACCTAATTTTATTACATCTGCGTATTCCATTCTTTTGAATGGTAATTTTATACTTTCAAGAGATGTAATGTCTCTTTTTAAAATTTGCAATTCTTTTTTATTTTTTTTAAGAACATTTTGAATTAAGAAATAAATCATATTTTCTTCGAATTTCATCATTTCTTCATTGGATAACCAAGCCGCTTCTGCTTCACAATGCCAGAATTCTGTTAGATGCCTTCTTGTTCTTGATTTTTCTGCTCTAAACGAAGGGGCTATTGTATAAACATTTTCTAGTGAGAAAATGAACGTTTCAAGGTAAAATTGTGAACTTTGGGTAAGATATGCCTTTTTCCCAAAATATGGCAATTCAAAAAGTGTAGAACCCCCTTCTACCGCAGAGCTTACAAACATAGGAGCTTGTACCTCAAAGTAAGATTCCTTTTTAAAATATTCATGCAAACCTTCAAAAACTGTAGACCTTATTTTTAGCGTAGCAGTCATTTCTCTTGATCTTAACCAAAGGTGTCTATTATCCAAAAGAAATTCATCGCTCTTATCCTTTGAGATTGGAAAGTTATAGCTTGGTCCAATTATCTTGAAACTCTTAGCGAGAATTTCATATCCTCCAGGGGCTCTGCTATCTCTCCTAAGAATACCTTTTAGAGTTACAGAGCTTTCAATACCAGCATTTTTTGCATCCTTGAAATCTATATCATTAACTTCATCTGCAGATATAACAACCTGTATTATGTCAGTAGAGTCTCTTAAAACTATAAATATAATTTTACCACTTTCTCTCCATCTATAAATCCATCCTCTTGTTTCGACTTCCTTGTCCAGAAGATCATCATTCATTATTTCAGATATTTTCAGCATAAATGGATGAATGATTTACCTTTATAATATTTTTTCTTGATATTTGATATAATATTTTGATATGATTTACGTTTTATATGAAAATATTATAAGACCTAAAAACAATATCTCAAATCATTAATTTATCTTTAAACTTGAATTCAAATATATATTGGCTTAGAAACTTTCTCTCAAATTTCTACCGTAAGGCCAAGTTTTTCAGTAATTTCTTTGTATCTATTCCTGATTGTGACCTCTGTCACACCTGATACTTCTGCTACTTCCCTTTGTGTTCTTCTTTCACTATTCATTACTGCTGCTATATATATAGCTGCAGCAGCAACACCAGTTGGTCCTCTTCCAGATGTGAGACCCCTTTCTTCAGCATCCTTTAAAATTTCAAGTGCCTTCTTTTTTACTTCACCCGAAAGACTAAGCTTGGAACAGAACCTATCCAAATAATCTTCAGGTTTAGACGGAAATAAATTCAATTTCAAGGTTCTGCTCATTATTCTAAAAGTTCTGCCTATATCCTTTTTCTTTATTCTTGTTACGGCAGCGATTTCCTCAAGTGTTCTAGGAATATTTAACATTCTGCAGGAAGCATAAATAGATGCTGCAACAACACCTTCTATGGATCTTCCCCTAATCATATTTTCTTTCACGGCCTTTCTATATATTACAGCTGCCGTTTCTCTTATATCTTTGGGGATGTTGAGATTAGATGCCATCCTTTCCATTTCTTGCAATGCCTGTGAAAGATTCCTTTCAGCTGCATTTGACACCTTTATTCTTCTTTGCCATTTCCGAAGTCTGTAAAGTTGAGCCCTATTTCTAGTAGGGATATTTTTTCCATAAGAATCCTTGTTCTTCCAGGATATCTCGGTGCTAAGACCCTTATCGTGAATAGTGTATGTCATAGGCGCCCCAGTTCTTGCCCTTTCCTCTTTTTGCTCTGCATCAAAAGCGCGCCAATCTGGCCCCTGATCTATATAACTTTCATCGATAACAAGACCACAATCCTGACAAATTAATTCCCCTCTATCATAATCCCTTACAAGATGTGTTGATCCACATTCTGGGCATTTTTCTATTTCATCTATCCAAGCCTTTTTATCTTTCTTTTTTTCATCTACCATTTTTTTCACCTCTAAACAAATATCCACCTATTTTTCTTTCCTTAACCAGTTTAACTCTGAAATATGGTGCATTTACTGGCCCAAAAATGCTAGATATTTTACCTATATAATTACCTTGAACATCAAAAACCTCTTCACCAACCTTTGGAGGTTGAATTGATTTGGCTATCACAGTATTTTTTCTGACATTTATGATAATCCCTAATTTTTTGAAATTCATTTTCACATTAAAGATAACATTATATAATATTTAAACCTTTCGAAAATCTATTATGTAAAATTAAAAATTACCATTACCAAAAATTTAAATTAATAAATTATTTTTCAGAATTAAACAGGGATGATGTTTTATGACATTTGAAAATGTAAAGGATAGCTTTAAGATTGGTAAAAAGAGTTATAGAATTTATAGAATAAGTAAGCTTAAGGATTATGGCTACGATGTAGATTCCCTACCATACTCCCTAAGAATAATTCTTGAAAACCTTATTAGAAGATACGATGAAAATATTGTAAAAAAAGAACATCTTGAAAATTTGCTAAACAGAAAAGATGCTGAAATACCTTTTTTTCCGGAAAGAATAATATTACAGGATTATACTGGCATACCTGTAGTTCTCGATTTAGTTGCAATGAGAAATACGTTACAAAGAATTAATGGAGATGCAGAAAAAATTAATCCAGTAATTCCTGTTGAGCTTGTGATCGATCATTCTATACAGGTTGATAGGTTTGGAACAATTTATTCAATAAATGAAAATATGATGCTTGAATTTGAAAGAAATAACGAAAGATATTCTGTTTTAAAATGGGCAACAAAAAATTTTAGGAATTTTAGAGTTGTACCTCCAGGGAATGGTATAATTCATCAGGTAAACACAGAATATTTATCATCTGTTGTAATGGAGAAGGATGGCATTTTATTTCCGGAAACTCTATTGGGAACAGATTCACACACAACAATGATAAATGGTCTGGGTGTTGTTGGTTGGGGTGTAGGTGGCTTAGAAGCAGAATCCGTCATAGTAGGAGAGCCTACATACATAAGTGTTCCTGATGTGATAGGTGTAAAATTAATAGGGAAACCAATTCCTGGAATAACTTCCACAGATATTGTATTAAGCATCACACAGTTATTGAGAGAGAAAAAAGTAGTTGGAAAATTTGTTGAATTTTTTGGTCCTGGATTAAAAAGCTTATCATTGCAAGATAGATCAACCATAGCCAATATGGCTCCTGAATATGGTGCAACGATGGGTTATTTTCCAGTTGATGAAATCACGGTTAAATATTTGGAATTAACTGGAAGAGAGAAAAATAAAATAAAATTGGTAGAAAAATATCTGAAAGAGATAGGTTTATTTTATAACGAGACCAACAGCATAAAATATAATGATGTCGTAGAATTTGATCTTTCCAGCGTAGAACCAAGTATTGCAGGTCCAAAAAACCCAGATGAAAGGATACCTATTACCAAAGCGAAGGAAGTCCTAAACAAAATTGTAACGGATCTGAAAATGGAAAATAGAGAGAAAATTGTAATGAAGGTAAAAGATAATGATGTTGAATTTGGAAATTTCTCCGTTGTAATTGCAGCCATTACAAGCTGCACAAACACGTCCAATCCATATGTACTCATTGGAGCTGGTTTAATAGCGAAAAAAGCAGTTGAATTAGGTTTGAGAGTTAAGCCCTATGTGAAGACTAGCCTTGCACCTGGTTCAGTTGTAGTAAGCGAATATCTTAAAAATGCTAATCTACTCCCATATCTTGAGGCCTTAGGTTTTCATGTTGTAGGCTATGGATGTACTACCTGTATAGGTAACAGTGGCCCATTGATACCTGAAGTAGAAAAAGCAATAAAAGAAAACGATTATTATACAGCCGCAGTATTAAGCGGGAACAGAAATTTTGAAGGGAGAATTAACCCATACGTAAAAGGTGCCTTCATTGGTTCACCTATGCTTGTTGTAGCATATGCGATAGCCGGAAGAATTGACATTGATTTCAAAAATGAACCTATTGCTATTGATCCAAATGGGAATCCTGTCTTTTTAAAAGATATTTGGCCTGAGGATAATGATATAAGAAAATTGATTGAATCATCCATGAACCCTGATCTTTACAAAGAAAAATATTCTGGAATATTTGAAGGCAATGAACTTTGGCAAAGATTAGAAATACCGAATGGAAAAATGTATACATTTAGCGAAAATTCAACTTATATAAAAGAACCACCTTGGTTTGATAATTTTTCAATGAAAGAAAATGGCGTTAGAGACATATCTAACGCGAGAATTCTTGCAATATTTGGAGACAATATAACAACGGACCATATCTCTCCCGCTGGTATAATCCTTCCTGATATTTCAGTTTTAAAAAATGTAGATCTTAATAATCCTGAAACATATAAAATGATTCCCCCAGCAGCTATTTATTTATTGAATAAAGGTGTTAAGCCTGAAGACTTCAATACATATGGTTCAAGAAGAGGAAATCATGAAGTAATGGTAAGAGGAGGTTTTGCAAACGTTAAGATAAAAAACAAAATGGTAGATGTAATAGGTGGATATACAAAGTATTATCCAGCTGTTGAATTAATGTCCATATTTGATGCATCAATGAAATATCAGAAAGAGAACATTCCTTTAGTGATAATTGCAGGGAAAAGATATGGTCAAGGAAGTAGCAGGGATTGGGCAGCGAAGGCAACAGCGTTGTTAGGTGTAAAGGCAGTTATTGCTGAGAATTTTGAGAGAATACACAGAAGCAATTTGATTGATATGGGCGTTATACCAATCCAGATTGATTTTCCTGTAGATTCTCTAAATTTGAAGGGAGATGAGATAATAGACATTTCAGGCTTGGAAGATTTAGTCCCAAATAAAAAAGTAAAAATTACAATAAACAAAAATAGAAATTTTGAAGCAACGCTTAGACTTGATACACAATCAGAAATAGAATATGTTAGGCATGGAGGTATTCTAAACTACACTTTAAGAAAGATGTTGGACTAATAATAAAATTTAAAAAAATTTTGAAGAAAACTTAAAACTAAGATCTTTAGGAAGGTGATTAAAAAGCTTCATGAAAACCTTCTTATAAATATTTTAAGAATTTTTAAATAATAAAATAAACATGTGATATCAAAATGGAAAGAAATGAAATAAAGATACTGGAAAGCATATATGAATCCTTAGATAAGGGCCTAAGGATCGTATTGATTGAAGGAGAAGAAGGTATAGGTAAAACAGACCTGCTAAAGAAGTTTTGTGATAAAATCACAAATGAAGCAATTTGCACATACTCAAATATTAAGGAATTGAAGGAAAATTTTCTTCCCTACATTACTAATAATTTCGTAAACAATGTGAAAAAAAAGTTTCAATCTGGCAGGCTAAGCATTATAGAATCATTAGGTAAAAATGTGAACCAAAATGAAAAATTTCTCTTTTTTATTTCACTTGTTTCATCTATTACGAAAACTGTTATAATTTTGGATGATGTTGAGTATGGGCCTTCATCTCTTTTTAATATGATCATGTATATGATCAAAAACTATCGTGAAAATAAAATCATGATCATATTTTCATATAATAACATAGGTGAATCAAGTAATTTAAAAGAATTTCTATTAAGAATAGAAGAAATACCTAAAGAAATCTTAAAAAGGATGAAATTAGAACCATTCACATTGAATGACGTAATTACTATAATAGGCGATCTTAATTATCATTTACCAAAATACTTGATTGAAAAGATTTATGATTCATCCAAAGGAAACATCAAAAAAATAAACCAAATATTGGAATATTTTAAATCGAACAAATTAATAGATGAAAACAATTATTGGGTAAGGTCTTTTGAAGAAATACCAAATTTTGAATTGCCTTCTGTGAAATCATATTTTTATTCAGTTTATAGCAAACTTAATGAAAAAGAAAAAAGGATTCTCACTGCATGTTCTGTAATAGGCGAGAATTTTACTTTAGATGAAATAAAAGCTTTAGAAAATTTAGCTGAAGAAGACCTTTACAATATGCTTGATAAATTTATACAATTAAAATTGATAGAAGAGAAAGATGGGGTATTTAAATTTAGGGAACCTGAATACCAGAATATTCTATACGAAAATGAAATTTCTAATTTAAGAAAAAAGTTTCTGCACAAAAAACTGGCAGAATATTATGAAAAAAAGAATGAGGACCCATACAAAATAGGCTTTAATTATTACAAAGCCGGAGAAGTTCAGAAGTCGGTTAAATATTTAGAAATAGCAGGAAAAAAAGCTTATGAAAGTTACAAATATAAAGATGCATTAGATATTTTTTTAAAAATTAATGAATTTAAAGAAGATAAATCTAACTATTTAATTATAGGAGAATGTTATTTCAGAGTAGGAAATTTTAAAAATGCCAGAGTTTTTTATGAAAAAGCTTTAAAATTTGACAGAATTAATGCTATTTTAAGATTATCTGAACTAGAATACACATTGGGAAATTTAAAAGAATCTGAAAATCTGGTCAAAGAAATAGAAAACAGTGACTTAAATAAAGATCAGTTTTTTTATCTTAATTATTTAAAAGGTTCAATTGCCGAAAGAAAATTTGATATAACAACATCAATGAACTATTATAAAATTGCATTGGGTTTTGCACTTGAATTAAACAAATACAATTATATGGCTTTGATTTACAAGCAATTAGGAAACGCCTATTTTTATGGTGGGGAGATACAAAATGCTGAAAACATGTATAAAAAGAGCCTTGAATATTATGATATGATCTCAGACTATGAAGGAATTGCTAGAGTATATAATAACCTTGCCTTATTGGATGAAGCAGATAAGGATTTAAAGAAAACGTTAGATTATTATGAATTATCATTGAGTTATGCTAATTTATCTGGAAATATATATCTATTAATTATAATTAATTACAATATAGCCGAAATAAATTTCTGGAATTGTAAAATTGAAGAAGCCGAAAGAGGAATTAAAATTGCAAAAAATCTATCCGAGATGATTAATGAAGTAGATGTGAGGCATTCTATTTTCTCGTTTTTGAGTGATGTTGAAAAGTTTAAAGGTAATTTTATAGATGCTTTAGACTATATTGAAAGAGCAATTTCATATTCGAAAAAAATGGATTCAATATTTTATACGTCTTTTTATTCTTTAAAAAAATTTGAATTATATTCAATTATTGGGAGAGAATTAGATATTGATGAAATAAATAAAGATGTTGAAAATTTGAAAAAAATAAATCCAAGAATTTATGAGCCTTATACATTTGGCCCATTGGGAAAAATGAAAATATACAACGGTGAAATTGATGAAGCTATAGAATCATTAATAAAAGCATACAGTGTTTCTCCAGACCTTGTTTCATTTGTGAATTATGTAGACATTGTTGGGAATATTCCTTTTGCCTTTGCATTGAAGGGTGATTTTGAGAATTTTAAAAAGTATGTTAAAGATTTGATCTCACTTTCAAACAGTTTAAAAGGAAATATTTTACACATTAATGCATATATCCCATCCTTAAAGGATGGAGATAGTTTTTCTAACAGTGAGAAATTTCTTTTAGAGAATAATTTAAAATTTCTACTTTTAATTATGTATATAAGCTATTATTCATTCAATAAAGATTATAGTATAAAAATTAAAATTGTTGAATTATCAAATGAAATCGGAATTAGAAAAGATTTTATAAATAAATTAATTTAATAAAAATTATATTATTTTTCTTTGAGATTAAGGAGTGTGACCGAAAAATGATAAATTTTTAAAATTCATATGACGGAATAAAAT
>JBMFSK010000045.1:0-8662 GCA_049967595.1 Thermoplasmata archaeon | reverse complement strand
AAAGAATTAAAGAATCAGATTAAATAATTTTGTCCCACTTCCGAAAAATACAAAAGTTATTTATAAAAGATGTTTTAATCGATAGCTAGTGATAGACTCATACGGCAGACCCGTTAACAGCATTAGAGTTTCGGTCACAAAGGAATGCAATCTGAACTGTTTTTACTGTCACAGAGAAGGCATCAAAGGAGAAAAAGACATCCTTATGCCTGAAGATTTTGAAACCCTGTTCAAGGTAGCAAGTTCACTTGGCATTAAGAAGGTAAAGTTCACAGGCGGGGAGCCTCTTGAAAGAAAAGATCTTGAAGATATTGTAAGATTATCAAAAAAATATTTTAACGATATAAGTATTACAACTAACGGTACTTACCTTAAAGAAAGAGCATGGTCTCTTTATGATGCTGGTTTAAATAGGATTAATATAAGCCTGCATACGCTAAATAGGGAAACATACAGGAAAATTACAGGTATGGACTTTTTGAATAAAGTACTTGAGGGCATTGATGAGGCAATAAAAACGCCTTTGAACCCTATAAAAATAAACATGGTCCTTATGCGCGGATTGAATGATGATCAGGTAAAGCAAATGATGGAATTTGTAAAAAATTCTAAAATGGTACTTCAGATTATTGAGCTTGAAGTACCTATAGAAGGTTTGAAAACTCCATGGTATGTAAAATATCATTTATCTCTGGATGATGTTGAAAAATATCTCATATCCTTTAATCCTGAAATAAGGAAAAATTCACTCCACAACAGGGACAAATTTTTGGTAATAGCCAATGGATCAAGATACGAAGTCGAGCTGGTAAAACCCATGCACAACACTGATTTCTGCAAAAATTGCACAAGAATGAGGTTCACTTACGATGGGAAGCTTAAGCCATGCATATTCAGGAATGATAATCTTGTTCCTGTCCTTGAAGAATTAAGATCAGGCAACGAAGAAAAGTTGAAGGAGAAATTCCAACTTGCTGTGAAATTGAGAGAACCATACTGGAAGGATTGATATGCCTTTTCCAGTTTTTGATAACCACGTTCATCTCCAAGAAAATGGTGAAAATGTTCTTGCGGCAAAAAGGTATGAAAAAGCTGGAGGCAGGGTAATCAATGTATGCAATATTCCAACGATGGAAAAGCCTTTCGATCTAAAATATTTCATTGACCAGTATGATAGGATAATCAAGATCTCCGATCTGGTCAGGAAGGAAACGTCCTTGAAGGTATTAATTTCTATTGGTCCATATCCTGTGGATCTCATTAAATCAAGTGAAGTATTGGGCCTTGAAAAAGCAAAAGAACTTTTTTTTAATGCGGTTGAACTGGCCATCAGATACATAGAAGATGAAAAAGCAAATGCCCTTGGCGAGATAGGAAGACCACATTTTAAGGTAAATGAGAATATATGGGAAGCTTCAAACGAGATTATGGTTTATGCAATGAGAAGAGCTGGCAGAAAAAAAATTCCCGTGATACTTCATACTGAATCGGCAGATGAAAAAGTCTTTGAAGCCCTTTCCAAGCTTGCCGAAAAAGCGGGCATGGACAAGAATTTTGTAATAAAGCACTTTAGCCCCGCGCTAATTCTTGAAAATGAAAACCATGGTCTTTTTCCTTCAGTTATTTCAAACAGGAACAACATCCGAGAGGCAATAAAAAAAGGTTTCAGATTCTTTATGGAAACTGATTTCCTTGACGACCCAAAAAGAAAGGGAGCAGTGATGGATATTACCACAGTTCCTAAAAGGTTTAAAATGCTCGAACAGGAAAATAAAGACCTTTTAGAAAAATATTCTTTTGAGCTTAAAGAAAATATTTTTAGGATATACGGGCTTGAACTGAAAGAGTTCTGAGGTTAAGCTTTTTTGCATAATATGCACAACCTATAGCCCCGTTTGCCTGTGGCTCATCCGGAACGATTATGTTCACGCCAAGTTCATTTTTTATGATTTCTCTTATGGCCATATTTTTAGCAACTCCCCCCGTAAATATTAAATTTTCTGACCTGAATCTCATCAGGAATGGCTTTAACCTGTCAAATACGCTGTAATTAACGCCTGAGATAAGCCTTTCCTTCGGATAGCTTTCCATCATTTTTGAGATTAATTCTGTTTCAGCAAAAACAGTACAAGTGGAATTTAATTTAACAGGATCTTCGTAATGGATTGATAGATTCTCCATTGAAACATCAAGAACCTGTGACATTTTTTCAAGGAATCTTCCTGTGCCTGCAGCACATTTGTCATTCGTCAGAAAATCTTGAATGACACCATTTTTTACGTAAACAATCTTGTAATCCTGGCCACCTATGTCTAAAAGTGTGAAATCCCTGAACTCCGTCTGATAAAGGGCACCTAAAACGTGAGCCCTTATCTCCGGTATTACCTTCTTAGAATTTATTGTAAATCTTCCGTAACCTGTGGAAACTGCATCATTGAATTCATTTTTCCTTTTTGAATAAATGAACTTAATAGTAGGAAGTATTTCTTTACCTATTATATCATCCTCTAAAGAAATGATCTTTGTCGTGGTACTTCCAACATCAACACCTCTAAACATCAGATACGTGATAAAAAAATAATAGATAAGGATTTCTCAAAAAAAATTTAATGCAGGTATGAATCAGGAACCTGCTTAAGATTGCTCTTTATTGCTTCTATGCTTTTCAAGAATTTTTCCTTCTGTTCTGACGTGAGATCAACCTCAACTATTTTCTCAACACCGTTCTTTCCTAATATTATAGGGACTTCGGCAAAATAACCATTCACGCCGTATTCTCCCTGCAAAAGAACACTTGCTTCAAGAGCAGTTTTTCTGTCCTTCTTGATCGCATCCACCATCAAAAGAAGACCGCCTGCCGGACCCCAGTTACTGCTGAATTTTCTCAGGTTTGTAATGTCCCCTCCAGCGCTAACTGTGTTTTTAACAACTGTTGCATATTGCTCTTCTGTAAGGAATGATTTCAGGCTTTTTCCGTAAACGAATGAAAGCTCCGGTACAGGATACATGTTTTCACCATGCTGGCCAAGCACTAAAGGTGTAATTGCAGATGGAGATACACCTATGTACCTGGATGCATAAAATGCCATTCTTCTTGAGTCAAGAACACCACTGAAACCAATTACTTTGTTCCTCGGAAATTTCAGCTTGTTATATAGAACAGCTACCATTACATCAAGAGGGTTTGTCGTTATAATTACTATAGAATTTGGTGCATATTTTTTAACATTTTCAGCTGCAGTTGATACAATATCCGCATTCTTTGTAGCAAGTTCTTCTCTTGTCATTCCTGGCTTCCTTGGTAAGCCAGCAGTTATTATCACTATATCGCTACCCTTTATGTCCTCATAGTTGTTTGAACCCTTTAGATATACATCCTTTCCCAAGATTGAAGCTGTATGGTTCAAATCGAGGGCCTCTCCCTGAGGCAGACCTTCAACAATATCAACAAGTGTGATATTGTTATCCATTTCACCCATCATCAAAAATGCAGCAGTTGTAGCTCCTACTCTTCCAGAACCTATAACAGATATCATATTTTAAGTCATGTGAAAACCGTATTTAATCATTTCGTAATATAATAAAAATAATAGAATATTATTCCTTAATCACACTGTTTTCCAATTTTCCTATCTTTTCTATTTCCATTTCGATTCTATCGCCAACCTTCAAAAATCTTTGATCTTTCGTTCCAAGTGCCACACCACTCGGAGTTCCAGTCAAAATAACATCTCCAGGTTCCAAAGTCAATACATTGCTAATAAAATTGATAAGAAAATCTATCTTAAATATCATATTAGATGTGTTTGAATTCTGCCTGATTTCACCGTTAACCTGAGTTTTTAAATTTAAATTGTGTGGATCCCCTAATTCAAATCTATCGATAATCCAGGGGCCAATAGGTGCAAAAGTGTCAAAGGACTTTCCAACGAACCATTGATTTTCGTACCTGAACTGGTGATCCCTTGCACTAACATCATTCATTATTGTATAACCAGCAATATAATCCCATGCATCCTCTTTTGAAATATATTTCCCTCTTTTTCCTATTATAACGGCAAGTTCCACTTCATAATCCAGCTGGGTAACAATTTTTGGATATATGATATCATGACCATGGCCTGTTATTGAAGAAACTGCCTTTGAAAAAAAGACAGGTTCCTTCGGCACATTATGTCCTGTTTCCTTTGCGTGCTCGGCATAATTTCTACCAAGGCATGCAAGAATTCCGGGTTTCAAAGGGGGATCTAGTCTTTCCGGAATGCCTCTAGCATTATCTAAGTGTTCATCAAAGTAATCTTCAATTCTCTCTATTTTTTTTGTGTCAAGAAGATTTTCTATGGAAAAAGATTTCAGCCCCACCATTGATTTGCCTCTCACTGCATAATATTCATTTTCATACTTTGCGATTTTCATAAGTGATGTAAATATGTTTAATAAATAAAATTTTTTAATATTGATAGATAACTTATTTATAGTATAATTAAATACCATCAACCATGGAAAAAAAAGAAAAAATGCTAAAGGGTATTATTTCAATATTGATTGTTAAGGAGCTTCTTAACGGCCCATTACACGGCTATGCAATTGAGAAAAAGATATCTGATAAAATTGAGGGAAGACTTGCTCCAGGAATGATATATGTTATTTTAAAATCTCTTGAGAAAAAAGGGTGCGTGAGAAAAGAAGAAAAATTGAGCGAAACTGGTAGAAATATTAAAATATACTATATTACAGACCATGGAAAGGATTTTCTGCTTAACCATAAAAATCAGCTGGAAATAATGAGAAAATTGATAAATGATATTTTATCGAGTGTAGAAGAAAAATTTAAATAATTTATCTATATATTAGATATGAATAAATGAATTATAGGTAATGAATATGTTTGATGAAAGAATGTATGGTAGGCATCATGGCCATGGAGCTAGAATGAGGGATAAGGCTTACGATATTAATGAAATAATGGACTTTCTTGAAATAAAAAGAGATATGGATGTTGCGGATCTTGGCGCAGGTGATGGATATTTCTCAAAAGAATTTATAAAATTTGCGAAATCTGTAACGGCTATAGATATTGATAATACCTATTTCAAAGAAATGAATGAATTAGGGATAAAAACTGTCCAGTCTGATTTATGCAAGTACTCTGAAGGTAGCTTTGATTTTACATTCATGGCAAATGTTTACCACGGCCTCAGATTAGGATGCAAGGAAAGCCTCCTGAAAAACATAGAAAAAATTACAAAAAAATATTTTGCCATAATGGATTTCAACGAGGCTAGAATGTTTGGTCCTCCTATGATAGTTAGTAAAGATGAGGTCATAAAAGATCTTGAAAAACAAGGTTTCAGGCTTTTAAAGGAAAAGGACCTAAAATACCATTTTCTGCTTGTGTTTGAAAAAGTTGGAGAGTAAGCATGGATGGTAATATAAGAAAAATCGTCAGCGCTAGAGCTTTCCTCAGTTACAGCTACGGTTTTCTTAACGTACTGCTCAGCCTTTACTTGAAATCGATTGGCTTTTCTTACCTTGAAATTGGCATAATTCTAGGCTCTGCAATAATAATAAATGCAATTCTGGCACTATTTCTTTCAATGATTGCCGACCATTATGGGAGAAGAAATGTCCTTATAATTTTATTCTTAATTTTTGGCTTATCTGCATTTCTTTTCCTGAGGACGGATAATGTAGTTATACTTGCATTCCTTTCGGCATTGGGTGGATTTACAGGTACCGGAGGTGGCCCGATAGGTTCGGGAGGACCATTTGGGGCGATACAGAGTGCAATGGTGACCGAATATACAAAAAGGAAAAATTTCTCAAAGGTGCTTGGCATTGCCTCAGCTATAGGTATGATCGCCAGCGTAATTGGGTCTTTTACGATTTC
Source organism: Thermoplasmata archaeon (assembly GCA_049967595.1). GTDB lineage: Archaea > Thermoplasmatota > Thermoplasmata > Thermoplasmatales > ARK-15 > ARK-15. The sequence continues at coordinate 2,772 of JBMFSK010000045.1, read as the reverse complement.
AGCCCTTGAATTATTTAAGATAGATGTTTATGAATTATTCTACTTAGCAGCTTTATTCGGATTCGTTGGAGCGGGAATAACAATTTTCATTAAAGATACAGGTCTGAGATCAAAGCATATACTGCCTAAAATTTCTTGGAGGAACATCATAAAATTGTCAATACCCACGATACCATCAGGCATAGGAGCTGGACTTATTTCCCCTATATTCTCACTCTGGTTATCAATAAGATTCAACCTTACAGCAGGGCAGATAGGCATAATATTCGGTATTGCAAACATTTTTACAACAATAATGATGCTTGTAATTCCGCATATAATAAGGAAGGAAGATGAACTGAAGGTAATAATATGGTCAAGGGTCACATCCTCTATATCTTTAATTCTTATTGCATTAAGTCCTATTATGATTCTTACTGCTTTCCTTTTCATAATTAGGAATGGCTTTCAGATGGGTGCTATACCCGTGAGACAATCGTTTTCTATGGGCATTGTTGATGAAACTGAGAGAGCCACATCTTCCGGTGTCACATCTTTCACAAGGACTGGATTCTCATCAATTTCTCCACCTGTTTCAGGAAGCATTATGGCTACGAGCATAGAACTTCCGCCTCTTCTTGCAGGATTTGTAAACCTGCTAGATCCAATTCTTTACTATATGCTTTTCAAAAAGAATTTTCGTTAAATTCCATTGAAAAGCCTAGTACCTAAAAAGTCAGGCAATCCGGATTCTTCTATTTTTTTATAAACTTCTTTCACGTCATATTCAATTCTTTCTATTTTAACGTTCCAGTTTTCATCTATTATAGCAAATGATGCCCTGGGATCACCATCCCTGGGCTGACCTACACTTCCTGGATTTATAACTAACTTTTCGTCGAACCTCTTAACATAAGGGATATGTGTATGGCCTAAAATAAGAACCTCAACATCCTTTGGTATTATGCTCTCATAAAGATCTTCTTCATAAATGTATTCATCATCATTATTTGGGGAACCATGAAAAACAGCCACTCTTTTTCCGAAAATATTGATTTTCATAGATTTTTTAAGCGATTTTAAATAATCTATTGAAGCTGGAGTCAAACGTTGAATTGTCCATTCTATTGCAAATGATGCATATTTATTCATTTTTGATGTGTCACCGCTAAGAATTGATCTATCGTGGTTACCAAGTATGGTTTTTATCCTTTTTTCCATGAAGAAAGTTATTGTTTCAATGGGGTATGGATTGTAGCCCAATATATCGCCCGCATGGATGATGTTACTAGAATTAAAATGCTTGAAAACTTCTCTCAATGCTATGATGTTTGAATGGACATCGGAAATAACAAAAACTTTAGAGCCAGAGTTCATTGGCTTTGCTATAGAAGATTATGTCTTCTTCTGAAAAGAATATGGGCAATTCCCTTTTCAGAGATTCCTCTGAATCGCTTGCATGGATAAGATTTTTTTCTATTCCTGTTGAAAAATCGCCCCTGATTGTACCAGGTTCAGCCTCTGCCCCGTTTGTTTTGCCCATAAGTTTTCTAACAACATTTATGACATCTCTGCCTTCAACAACCATGACTATGATCGGACCTGATGTTATGTAATCAACGAGGGACTGATAAAAGGGCTTACCTTTGTGCACTTCATATAGCCTCTCTGCCGTTTTCTTATCAAGGAATAACATTTTCATCGCGGTGATCTTCAGGCCCTTCTCTTCTATTCTAGAAATTATCTTTCCAGCTAGGTTTCTCTGTATGGAATCAGGCTTGAGTATTACCAGCGTTCTGCTCACTTTGCCTCACCATATGCAATCTAACCTTTTTTTCTTCTGCATAGGCCGTTGTCCAGGTAACATTCTTCGGGACTCTGCCTAGTTTCAGCATGTTTTTCTGACATTTACTGCTGCAGAAAAAAAGAACAGAACCATCTCTTCTTACGTACATTTTACCCGTACCTGGTTCAATCTCCTTACCGCAAAAGGAACAATATCTTTTGACCACCATATTTAATCACCTGGCAACAAGTTTTCTTGCTTCCCTTGCCGTTTCCCTGAGCATTATTATGTCCCCAATCTGAACTGGGCCGACAAGGTTCCTTGTAATGATTCTGCCTTTGTCATTACCTTCCAGGACTTTTACCTTAACCTGTATAACTTCCCCTGTCATGCCTGTTCTTCCCATTATCTCGACAACTTCCGCAGGGGTAGCTTCCTCTGGCATTTATTTTTCACCTTATTTATTAAGTTTTGCTACTTCTTCGATTATCTTCTTGAATTCTTCTTCACTTTTTCCGAATTCTATGACCGCAACACTTGCAGCCGATTGAATTCCGATTCTCGAACCAAGATCATTTTTGTTGTTCACAAATGCATAAGGTACCTTCTTTTCATTGCATAATAGTGGTATATGCGCCACTACTTCAGGTGGCTGTACATCCATTGCTATTACCACAAATTTTGCATCATTCCTTTCAACTGCCTTTGTTACCTCATTGGTACCTTTTCTAATTTTTCCTGATTCTTTAGCTATTTCAACACCTGAAAGAATCTTATCCTGAAGATCCTTAGGTACATCGAATTTTACATATGCTGCTTTATCTGTCATATACATTGCACCTCTTTCATATTCTCAATCACAGGTAAAATTAGTGATGACCAGATCTTATTTATATTTTATGGTGATCTGTTTTAGAAATCTTTTTAATGTTCAAGTGATATATTTAATAGGTGGACAACTTCTAAAAACCTAGATGTTTACTAGGTTTTTTACTATACTCAGTAAC
>JBMFSK010000044.1:0-8820 GCA_049967595.1 Thermoplasmata archaeon | reverse complement strand
TGAGGATCTTTGATATGAGGTATCCTTGACCTTACACAAACTTATGGACGCTATGAGCGATAATGGGAAAAATTTATAATATTTTCAAATATTAAATTCTGATATGTTTGATTTAATTATAAAGAATGGAAAAATTTTTGATGGTACAGGGAATGACTGGTTTAAATTTGATATCGGGATTTTGAATGATAAAATAGAGTTTATAGGAAATCTCAATAAAACAGATGGGGAATCTTTAATTGATGCAAAGGGAAAGATTGTATCACCAGGATTTATAGATATACATTCACATTCTGATTTATCAGCAATGCTCTATCCCACCGCAGATAGCAAAGTTTTGCAGGGAGTGACTACTGAGGTAGTAGGAAACTGTGGATCTTCTCCTGCACCTGTAAAAAAAGAGAATTTAGAATTAATTAAGGATTATATTGGAAATGAAATTAGTGACAAACTTCCATGGAATTGGAGAACTATGGATGATTTTTATCAGGAGGTAGAGAAAATAGGGAGTTCCGTTAACTTTGTACCTTTGGTAGGCCAAGGTACATTGAGGGTTGCTGTTATGGGTTATGAAAATAGAGAACCTACGGATAATGAATTAAAAGAAATGAAAAGTTTATTGGAGCAGGAGATGAAGTCAGGATACTTTGGAATAAGTACAGGACTCGAATATGCCCCCGGCAGTTATTCCAAAACTGAGGAGATAATAGAATTGGCTAGGGTCGTAAGCAAATATGGAGGTATCTATGCAACACATATAAGGAATGAAGGATCTGGCGTGGTAGATGCAATAAATGAGGCTATTACAATTTCTAAGGAAGCTGGAATACCCTTAGAAATTTCACATCTAAAAGTAGTAGGTAAGGAGAATTGGGACAGGGATGATAAAATTTTAAAATTAATTTATAATGCCAGAAAAAATGGCATAGAAGTAAATGCAGATGTATACCCATATACGGCATCCCATACCACATTAACCATTATGCTGCCCTCCTGGGTACTGGAGGGGGGTGTAAGAAATGCCCTTAGCAAATTGCAGGATCATCAATTAAAAGAAAAAATAAGATATGAAATTTTGCGGAAAGGACCGGATTGGGAGAGGATTACAATTCCATCATACAATGGAAAGAGCATAAAAGAACTCTCTGTTGAATGGAATATTGATCCTTTTGAAACATTTGTTAAGCTTTTATTGGATAATAATGGAAGTGTAAGCATAATAGGACATTCCATGAGGGAGGAGAGTGTTGAAAAATTTATTCTTTCTCCATTAGTTTCAATAGGCTCAGATTCAAGCGGAAGAAAGCCTGGAGAAGGTCCCCTTGGAGGGTTAACGCATCCCAGGGCTTACGGAACCTTTCCAAGGGTAATTTCAGGGTACTGGAGAGAAAAAAATTTAATTTCATTATCCGAGGCAATAAGAAAAATGACCGGTCTTTCTGCGGCAAAATTAAGATTGAAAGAAAGAGGTTTGATTAAGGAAGGATATTATGCGGATCTGGTAATCTTTGATCCAGAAAAGATCTCAGATTTAGCAACTTTCAATGATCCCATTAAATTTCCTGCAGGTATAGATTATGTTATCGTTAATGGTGTAATAGTTGCTGAAAGAGGGAAGCATACGAATAAAAAACCAGGAAGAATTATAAAAAAAATTAAAATAAAATAAGAAATATCCATTCTATGAATATCAATGAAAAGATTGTGTTATAACCGAACCATTCATTACTGTAAATTTTTAAGACATCGTAATAATCTATTACCTTTATCAAAATATATAAAAACATTAACAAAAAATTTTTAAGTACAATTAAATGATTTTGCCATATGAATTCAAGAAATTATAGAATAATTTCACTTATAGGGTTTATCTTAATAACATTTGGTTCTCAATCAATTTGGGATACTTTTTCTTCCGTTGAAACAGGCGTAGCCAATGTTTTAAATGTGAACCCTGCATTGATTGCTCTCCTTATCATAATATATCCCATTTTATTTTTTATTCTTACTATTCCAAGCAGTATTCTACTTGATAGTAATTTTAATTTTTGGTTACTATTTGGTAGTTTCATCACTTTTATTGGTGGCTTTATACGTATTTTCAGTTTAAATTATTGGACAATGCTTGTATGTCAGATACTTGCTGCCATAGGACAGCCATTTATATTAAATGCTTTTGTTACCTTTTCATCCGAATTTTTTCCTGAAAGGAAGGCGTATATACTTTCAATCTTATCTTTTACAATGTACATTGGAGCATTATTTCCTCTGGTTACAGGAGTAAATCTATTTTCTTTGGGTGGCATTAAATATTTAACCCTTCCTACTGGCATAATTCTATTCATTGGAATCATTTTACTCATTTTAGGTATAAGCAAAATAAGCAGGAATGAAAATAAGGATCTATATTCTCATCCAGAAAACAATGAAAAAGATGTTAAAATTATTAAAGATCTTATTAAAAATAAAAGTTTATGGATTATGGGAGGGATCATGGGTTTTGGAATTTTGATATATAATAATTTAACCTCCTGGCTCGAGCCTGTTTTAGTAACTGTAGGGCTTGAGGAACTAGCAGGGTATGCAGTGGCATTCTCAATAGTCCTTGGATTAATTGGTATTATTATATTACCTTTTATGTTCAGAAAAATTAAAAATGAACTTCTTTTCCTAAATTATTTCACTTTTATAGGTACTATTATATTTGTTTTACTTGCCTTTTTCTTAAATAATTTAGTGTTGATGATTTTAATTCCAATCAGTGGTTTTCTTCTCCTTCCCTTATATGTTATTGTACTTGATTGGATTGGCAATAGATTTCCAAAGGAGATACATAGCAGGGTGACTGGTCTGGTGGGATTTATAAGCAGGGCCCTCTCAGGTCTCTCTCTATTATCCACTGTTTATTTTATATATCCACCAAGAAATTATTTTATCTTTATAAGTATTAATATCTTTATTTCATTCATATTTTCAATTTTACTTGCAAAAAATAACTATCCATATAGGTGACATGCCACTTTATGACCATTTTTAATTTCTTTCAATAACGGCACCTCTTTTTCACATATAGGTTTTGCGTAAGGGCATCTATCATAGAAAACACATCCACCTTCTCTGGTTATATTTTCATCTTCAATACCCCTTATTGCAATATTTAAATTTTTATTGGGATTGTTTATATCTGGCACAGCCTCTAGCAGGGCTCTTGTATATGGATGATAACTGTCTTTAATTATTTCATTGATAGTTCCGGTTTCAACAATTTTCCCCCTGTACATAACATTAATTAATTCAACAACAAATGGAAGTGTAGAGATATCATGTGTAATATACACAAAGGTTATATTTGATTTAGACGCAAGATTTTGCAATGTTGTTATCACCTGCGACCTAATTGATGCATCAAGTGCTGAAACGGGTTCATCAGCAACTATTAGCCTTGGATTTAAGGTGAGTACTTTCGCAATTGCTACCCTTTGTCTCTGGCCTCCACTTATTTCTATGGGTCTTTTGTTCAATATATCTTCTGAAAGATTTACCATCGAAAGATACTTTAAGATTAATTCATCAGAAGGTTCATTTCCACCCAGCTTTATGAAATCACGGATTTGATCACCTATTTTCATTCTAGGATCTAGGGAGGAATAAGGATCCTGAAAGATCATCTGTACCTCCTTTTTAAAATCCATAATTTTGTTTCTTTTCACATATGTAATTTCCTTATTTTTATAATATATTTCCCCCTTATCCGGTTCCAATAATTTTACCATTATTTTACCGAGGGTTGTTTTTCCACTACCGCTCTCTCCAATTATACCGATATTTTTACCTTCCATTATTTCAAGGGAGATATCATCTACCGCCTTTATCCTTGTCTTATATCTTGTTGTCACCTTAACAAAAACCTTTGATATATTCCTTAATTCCATCAGCTTTTCCGTTTTCTCCTCACCTCCTCTGTATAAAAGCAGGCAACATATCTTCCTTCTTCCGCTTCCAGCAATGGTGGTATCTCAGATTTACATTTTTCCTTAGCATAATCGCATCTGGGCCAAAATATGCAACCGGGTGGTCGTTCTTTAGGATTCGGTAATGAACCCTTCATTATTCTTAATCCTTTTTCTATATTGGATAGCATTGGAATAACATTGATCAGACCGTCCGTATATGGATGATAAGGCTCCCTGATGATTTGATCTGTTTTTCCATATTCCATCACATATCCCCCGTATATTATTAATAATTTATCGCAGAAGGATGATGCAAGGGCAATATCGTGGGTAATGAAAATTACGGATATACCATTATATTTCATTCTTTTGATCTGATCAATGAGCTGTTTCTGAGCAATTACATCTAAAGATGTAGTAGGTTCATCGGCAATCAATATCTTTGGATCCAGAAATGTGGACATTGCAATAAAAGCCCTTTGTCTGAGTCCTCCACTAAGCTCGTGAGGATATGATTTCAATCTTAACTCGGGATAGGTAACCCCCAGTGATCTTAATATTTCAATTGCCCTCCTTGTTGCTGTATTATTGTCCATTAATCCATCATCAATTGCCCTTTCAACGATCTGTTTTCCTACCCTTATTACAGGATCAAAAGAGGAAAGTGAATCCTGAAAAATTAAAGAAATTTCTTTTCCTCTGATTTCTCTTAACTCCTCTTGATTCATCCTTGTTAAATCCTTACCTTCATAGATAATTGATCCTGAAATCTTTGTACCTTCAGGTAAAAGCATCATAATTGATAGACCTATTGTACTTTTCCCGGAACCTGATTCACCTATTATTCCTAAAATTTCACCTTTATTTAATGTAAAGGATACAGAATTAACTGCCCTTGTACCGTCCGGGTATTCCACTGAAAGGTTACTAACCTGAAGTAGAATATCATCATTCATCCTGACATTACCTTCCTCAAACCTTCACTTATGAGATAAAATCCTAGAGCTGTTAACGTTATTGCCAGACCAGGGAAAAACATCATCCACCAGTAGCCACCCATTATATATTGTTGCGCCATATATAAATCAAATCCCCAGCTAACAGTACTTCCAGAAAAACCAAGGTATGCAAGTGCGGCCTGAACAAGTATTGCATTTGATATGGCCAGTCCTGAATAAACAATAAATGAAGAAATTTCATTCGGAATTAAGTGTCTAAAAATTATGTGAAGACCTGATGCACCGGCCAACTTCTCTGCCAGAATAAATTCTTTCTCTTTTAAAGATAATGTTTCAGATCTAACTATCCTCGCAAGTGTAGGCCATGATAAAAAGCTCACTGCAATTATTATTGTCAATGTGGAGGAGTTAATAATGGTGAGAAGTACCAGGACAAACACAATGATAGGAAGTGCAAGTATTATATCCACAATTCTCTGTACAAATATATCAACTGCACCCCCATAATATCCGCTGAATACACCTATAATACCCCCAATTAGAACTACAAGTAAACCTGCGGCAAGTCCTACCTCTATGGATACTGTTCCACCCACCATTGTTCTTGAAAAAACATCCCTTCCTAGGTAATCAGTACCAAATAGATGGGATAAGGATGGGGGTAAAAATGCCTGATTCAAATTTATTGAATTCGGATTATACGGAACCAGATAATCCCCTATAAAAGAGATTATTGTAAAAAAGGATGCTATGATTAAACCTATCAAAAATTCTTTATTTTTAAATATTGTTTTAATTAGGTTGAGTGTTTTTTTATGAGTTGCTGAAAATCTAAATCCAATTTTACCTGGGAGCTGTTCTACCATTCTATCACCTCAGAACTATCCTTGGGTCTACCTTAAGATAGATCAGGTCCACTATTAGATTAAGTAAAGAAACTAGAAGTGCGTAAAAGAAAAGTGTCCCAAGTAAAACTGGATAATCCTTATTTAATATTGCATTATATGTCAAAAGTCCAATACCAGGCCAGCTGAAAACAATCTCTATTATAGTGGCACCTCCAAATAATATGGTACCATGCAGACCAATCAAGGTTATTACAGGTAATAGGGCATTCCTTAATTCATGTCTCACAAATATTATCCTTTCCCTGATACCTTTTGATCTAACAGCCTTAATAAAATCCATTCTGTTGATGTCAATTAGATTTGCCCTTGTAAAAAAATAGATTGGCGGTACAAGCAATAAACTCAAAGAAATCACAGGCAGGATAAGATGTGATAAATAATCAATAATACTGAAACCACTGACTGAAACATAGGTTCCTGTTGATGGTAGCAATTTTAGATAGACAGCAAAAATAAGTATCAGCATAATTCCTTGCCAGAAAGAGGGGGTAGTATAAAATACCATGGAAAGTATATTCAGTGACTTATCCAGCACCTTTTTCTTACTTTTTGTATAATTCATTGCTGCAATTATTCCCAGGAGTATACCAAAAATTGAAGAAAATAAAAGGGATAAACCTGCCAGAACCAATGTATTTGGCAAATAATATAGTATTACTGTAATTACTGGAATTGAATAAAAATAAGAAATACCAAAGTTCCCTTGGATTACGTTATATATGTAGATAAGATATTGCATATACAAGGGTTTATCCAGACCATATTGCCTTTCCAGAATCAATACCTCCTGCGGGCTAAAAGAGGGATCGCTGAGAAGTATTTGAAAAGGACCTCCAGGTGCAAGATGTATCAATAAAAAATTTATTGTAATGACAGCTAAAATTACTATAGGAACAAGTGCTACTCTTTTCAATGCATATTTAAGAATAACATTTTTTGATGAAAGATATTGAACCAAATCTGTTGTATTTTTCAATAATCCCATATACTTAATTTCCCTCCATTTCTGTTACATAAAAAAATAAATAGAGAGGATTTTATTTATTTTTTCTCCTGACGTAGAATATATAGATCGCCAATGCAATTATTATCAGAACTATTGCCACTGAAACTATTTCAATGATCAATAAGTTGTTGGACGCTGGAGAAGAAGTTGGTGTAACATAGGATATATTGTATATGGATAAGATCTGGAAGAATACTCCTCCGAAGCCATCATTGAAATTAATGGATGTTGACCAGGCATCAACCTCAGTTTCTGTAGCCAGGAATAGGTATGGAACATATTTATTAGCAATACCATCTATCTGCTGGAATATGGATGTTCTCACTACTGGATTACCTGTATTACTCTTATTATAGATTAAATCACGTATTACAGGATTTGTAAAGTTGCCCGCATTCCCTGAACCAGGGCCAAACAGGAAATTGACTGGATAGAAGGGATCTGGTGGCTCAGTTAGATCATATAAATCAATATTCCATGTCTTTGGTTGAGGCGCACTAAAACTGTCGTATACCCAATTGGAGGTTTGTTCAAGCTTTACGTTCAGATTAACACCTACCAACGCCCATTCAGCCTTTAAGATTTGAACTGCAGATACAAAATATGGAATTGTAGCAAGAGTTATCAAGGTAATGTTTAGGCGTGGAGGGGCCCCAGGATGCCATACATATCCGCTTTCATTTAATAGTTCGTTTGCCTTTGTTATATTATATGGAAATTGTGGTGAAGGTAAACTGCTATTCCAGGCTGGATAACCGAGATATTTCATCCCATATGGTTCTGCCTGTCCCCAAACCTTGAAATATCCTGATGATACAGATGACACAAGGGCTGTGATGTTGGTAGCGTAACCTAATGCCTCTCTCACGGTTAGATTTGAGATGGGATTATAGGAACCATCTGCAAGATGTTTATTTAAATTAAACTGTAAGAAGAACACTCTCATTTCCGGGGCCACATATATGTTGAATCCTGAAGATTTTATTGTATTTGCATCGGCATATGGCACATTATTCATTAATTGTATGGATCCACTTTTCAATGCGGCTTCAGCACTTTCAGCAGTCTGGAAAAATTGAAGCACCAAGGTGCTTATTTTTGGAGGACCAAGGAAGAAATATGGATTCGCATTTAAAATCATATATGAGCCAGGTTTATAGTTAGATAAGTTAGATAGATACCAAGGCCCACTGGTTACAACATGGGAATTAATAAATGTGTTTGTGCTTAAATTTTGACCGAGGTCCACATGCTCAGGTAATATATAGAAGAAATCAGCAAAATATGCCATAAGCGAAGGACTTGGAACACTAGTGTGTATTATTACAGTGTAATTATTAGGGGTGTATACATCAGATGTATTCAAGGTATAATGGGAGAATGTTTTACTGCTTGGCTTCGCTATCGGTAATAAACTTGACACCCTGGTAGAATATTCTATGGATGCATTCAAGGAGAATACAACATCCTGGGCTGTTATTGGATACCCATCACTCCATTTTAGATTGTTTCTCAAATGAAATGTAAAATTCTTTGCATCAGCTGAAACATTAAATGAACTGGCCATATATGGCACCAATGCACCGCTCGTATTGTAAGTTACTAGTGTGGCGTAAAGGATGGATTGGATCCAGTGATCAATAAGGGCTATCTGTGTTATTGGATTAAATGGGTCAGAGGGTGTTCCTACCAAACCTATCGTTAACTGACTGGATGGGGAGGACTGGGCTTTACTTATTAGTGCAGCTGCATTAAAACTAGAGAGCACCACTAAAGATACTATAGAAAATATCACCAGATTCTTGATATGCTTTCTCATATTACACTCATATGAGTGAACTATTACTTAAATTTTTTTTAATTCAACCTGGACAGTTAGACATTTGAAAGAAAAATAGGTCTAACAACTTTTTAAAAATTATTATATTTTCTAGAAAAACCAATTTTAGAAAAATTTTATTATGCAAAAAACAATTCAAATTTTATGTGGGAAA
>JBMFSK010000043.1:0-9507 GCA_049967595.1 Thermoplasmata archaeon | reverse complement strand
ATATCCTCTAAAAGATTTAGATCATTGTCAAATAGACCTTTTTCATAGAAGGAGGAAGAATCAAGCCGTTGCATTTTTTTGCAATTTCCTCCGATACATATATTGCCTGCGCAGAATCAGAGTTCAATGGAAGATGTGGTCCATGCTCTTCAACCGATCCAATGGGCAAAATCATCAAAAGCTTGTCATTTATCCTTTCTTCAATTTCTTTAAATGTTAAATCATGCCAGTACATAATCAATACATCATAAACTCCGATTTAAAAGTTTTACCTCTTCAGCAACAAATAAATAATGTTTTATTTATATCCTTTCAAATAACCATGGAAGTGGTAAAAATGACAAATATTGAGGATGCTTACAAAGTAAGGGAACTCGCTATAGAACACAATAAATTGTTTGAGGAATCCATTCCATTGATAGCAAGTGAAAATGTTATGTCCCCATTGGCAAGAGAAATGCTTCTGACGGATCTGGGATCCAGATACGCGGAAGGATTGCCTGGGAAAAGGTATTATCAAGGTAATTACTATGTTGATCAAATAGAAATTTTAACAACAGAACTTGCAAAGAAATTGTTCAATACCAATTACGTTGATGTAAGACCTATATCTGGCACAAATGCTAATCAGGCCGTCATTTTTGCGTTATCCAATCCAGGGGATATTATTACCACCATACCACTGGCAAGCGGAGCACATATTTCAAGTGCAAAATTTGGGACGGTGGGTTTTAGAGGTGTGAACCCAATCCCCCTACCATTTGATACAGAAATGATGAACATTGATGTGGATCTTGCGATCAAGGTGATCAAGCTTGTAAGACCTAAAATAGCATTGTTCGGTCAATCTGTTTTTTTGTTCCCCACACCATTAAAGGATCTAAAAGAACCTCTAGATGAAGCTGGATCATATGTATGGTACGATGGTGCACATGTCATGGGGCTCATTGCAGGTAAAAGGTTTCAGGATCCTTTGAGGGAAGGTGCTCACGTAGTATCTGGAAGCACACATAAAACGATTCCAGGACCACAGAGAGGAATAATACTCGGCAATCCAAAAGATGAAGAAATGTGGGAAAAAATACAGAGGGCTGTTTTTCCTGGAGTCATAAGTAACCACCATTTGAACACAATGGCGGCACTTGGTGTTGCACTAGCTGAGCATCTTGAATTTGGTGAAAGCTATGCCGATCAAGTAATCAGGAATGCAAAAAAACTTGCACAGTCACTCTATGAGCTAGGGTTTAAAGTCTTAGGTGAGAAGGCAGGTTTTACACAGAGTCATACGGTATTGGTAGATGTTAAAGCCCAAGGCGGTGGAAGAAGGATAGCAGAAGACCTAGAGAAGGCAAATATAATCCTGAACATGAACCTTTTACCTTATGATGATCAATCCAAACCTAGAAATCCGAGCGGTATAAGGATAGGAACACAGGAGGCAACAAGGATTGGGATGAGGGAATCAGAGATGGTTCAGATTGCAGAGCTAATAAAGAAAGTTGCCATGGATAAGGTTGATACACAAAAGGTCAAGGAGGAAGTAAAGGAACTAAAATCAAAATTCAAGACAGTTAAATACTGCTTCAATGACAACTTCGAAGCATACAAATACATAAAATTGATTTAGAGAAAAATTTATATAGTTCAATTGCTAAATTTGGTCGAATATGGAAATAACAAGGGAAGAAATGGTCAGGCAGATTCGTGCCATGTTGAAAAGGGGTGGTTACAGGTTATCTTCAGGGCTATCTGCATCAAGCTCTTATGATATCATAGGAAGCAGGGGGAATGATATTTTAATAATAAAAGTTCTCTACAATGTTGACACGCTTAAGCCTGAAATTGCATCAGAGCTGAAATTGCTTTCAAATATTCTTAAGGCAAAGGCAATAATAATTGGATCAAGATGCGGGATGGGACCATTGGAGAATTCAATACTTTATTCTAGGTATGGTGTTCCGGTATTTAGCTTAAGAACATTCTCAGATTTCATAAATTACGAACAATATCCTATCGGTTTTGCTGCTCCCGGAGGATTTTATGTAAAAATAAAATCCAGAGCTCTCAAGGAAACGAGAGAAAAAAAAGGTATATCCCTTGGAGAACTTGCTAAGGTAGCAAATGTATCTAGGAGATCAATACAGCTGTATGAGGAAGGACAGACAGCAATCTCCATAGACGTAATGATGAAAATAGAGGATTATCTCAACGTGGATTTGATAGATACTGTAGATCCTTTCCAGAATCTTCCAGACATGGATGAAATTGAGAAATTTTCTATGCCTAGGGACAATTTTGACAGGGAGATTGAGGAATTATTCAAAAAAATGGGATCATTCGTTTATTTTACGAGGAAATCAAATGTTGATGGCCTTTCAAGCATCGATGATATAATGTTTCTGGGATTCTCAAAAATGCGCGATACATTGATGGAAAAGGTAAAGGTCATAGAAGATATTGCATTTATAACAGAGAAATATGGGATTGTATTCACAGAATTGAAAGATGTTGACAAGGATCTACCGATATTAAATTTAAAGGAAATAGAAAATACGGATAAAGAATCTTTAAAAAGTCTTATACTAGAAAAAAGGTATAAGTATTACTGATTTGTCAGTTTTTCTAGAATGTCCTTTGCCCTATCAAGGCGTACCTTTCCCTCTTTTACCATTTCCTCGGCAACTCTGTCTATCAGTTCACCTTTTGCACCGGCCATAATAGCAATGTTCCTTGCATGCAGGCTCATGTGCCCTTTTTGGATACCTTCCGTAGCGAGTGCCCTTATCGCAGCAAAGTTCTGTGCCAAGCCAACAGCAGCAAGAATGGATGTGAATTCCTTTGCATCTTTTATGTCAAGGATCTTTCTTGCTATTTTTGCCTTAGGATGTGAAGAAGATGCACCGCCTACAGTTCCAACAGCAATTGGAAGTTCAATTGTGCCTATTAAATCTCCGTTTTCGTCCTTTTCCCATTTGCTCAGGCTCTGATACCCGTTCAATGATGCATATGCATGAGCACCCGCCTCAACTGCCCGCCAGTCATTTGCAGTTGCTATAATAACCGCATCTATACCATTCATAATTCCCTTGTTGTGTGTAGTTGCCCTGTAGGGATCTATCCTGGCAAATTCATAAGCATAAATTATTCCGTCTACAGTTTCTTCGCCTATTTCAGCTTTAGGAAATTTAGCCCATGCATGTGCTAATCTCATTGTAGCAAGATTGCTCAATATTCTAAGGTAAACTTTTCCACCCGTTATGCTTTCCAGATATGGTGCCACGGCTTCTGCCATAGTATTCACCGCATTTGCACCCATCGCGTCTCTCACGTCCACAATTAAGTGTGTAATTACCATAGGCCCCAAATTTGAATCGAGCACTCGAACTTCAATGTCCTTACATCCCCCACCTAAGTTTACGAGCACTGGGTCCTGTTCGTTTGCTATTTTAATCAGATTCTCTTTGTTCTCAAGTATCTTAAATTTAGCAGCATATGGATCTTTCATTTTAACGATCTGTACTTGACCAATCATCAAAGGTTCAGATGCAATGGCCTTAAATCCTCCACCTGCTCTAGCAATTTTCGCAGCATTGCTTGCAGCTGCAACAACACTCGGTTCTTCTATAGCCATTGGTATGAGATAATCCTTCCCATTTATGAGGAAATTGGTAGCAATTCCGACAGGTATGTCCATGAGATAAACAACATTTTCAATCATTCTATTTGCTATGTCCATCATAATAGGTGTCTTTAAAATTTCCAGTTCATCATTTTTAAGTTCTGAAAAATCCTTTACCCAGGAAATCCTCTCATCTATGGTTTTGTTATAAAATCCGGATACTCTTGAGTTCTTCAATTTTCCACCCAAAAAAGAAATAAAGTATCTGCTTATTATTTTTTTCTTTATTAGTATGATTTTATATTTTTATATAAAATAAATAATTAAAATTTAAGATCGATAAGAAAAATTTAGATATTTAGAATGTTATGTCCAAATATGCATATCAAAAGAACCAATTTCCATTACAAAGGCCCTTTTAAAATAGCCATTTGGATAATATCTTTGATCTTTATAATTTTCATTCTTGCTCCGATCATAAGGATACTTACCTTAGTTTCTCCGTCTACAATATTCACACAGGTTATAACACCTGGAAACATATCATCAATAGAAATCACTCTTTATACTGCCACTATAGCAACATTGATCGTGCTTTTTTTTGGATTTCCACTTGCATACTTGCTTTCCAGATTTAAATTTCCAGGAAAAAATATATTAGATGCAATTGTTGAAATACCAATAATGATCCCGCACAGTGTTGTTGGCATTGGTCTCTTATTTGTGTTTGCAGAAGCTGAACCTGGTGGAATTCTGTTTAACTATTTTGGTGTTTCATTTGGCTATAATCTTATAGCTGTAATTCTAGCATATATATTTGTGAGCGGCACATATGCAATAAAAACTATGGAGGAAGCAATAAAATCTTTGCCTCCAAGGCTTGAGATCGTGGCAAGGACACTTGGTGCGTCACAATCACAGGTATTATTCAAAATAGTAATACCGCAGGTGGCAAGGAGCATTTTAACAGGTGGAATTCTAAGCTGGGCAAGATCAATAAGCGAGGTTGGGGCGATATTAATTGTAGCGCCTTACATTATTCCAGGTTACAATGCAATTGCTGGTGTCCAGGTTTATAACCAGTTTGAGGTCACAGGTCTCGAGGGAGCAATAGGCATTTCTGCTCTTCTTATAGTGATCTCACTTGTAATATTTATTATTTTAAAAATAATCCAAGGTCAAAGAAAAATATTCTTCGTTCCGGGTGTTAGAAAATGATTGAAATAAGAAATATTAATGTGGAAGTTCCATCATTCAAGCTGGAGAATATAAATATTACTGTTAAAGAAGGAGAGTATTTCATCTTACTTGGCCCAACGGGTAGTGGAAAGAGCCTCTTACTTGATACAATCGCAGGTTCTATTTACCCTGAAAATGGTGAGATAATTATAGATGGAAAAAATATAACCAATTATCAGCCTGAGAAGAGGAATATAGGTTATGTGCCACAGGATTATTCCCTTTTTGATCATATGAAGGTTCTTGATAACGTCATTTTTGGTCTGAGGGTAAGGGGAAAATCAAAGAATGAGGCTTTTGAAATTGCAAGACCTGTGATAGAAAAGTTGAACTTAGACGAACATCTGGATAAATACCCTTACGTTCTGAGCGGCGGGGAAAAGCAAAAGGTCGCTATAGCAAGGGCACTTGCAATAAGACCTCGTGTTCTTCTACTCGATGAGCCTCTTACTGGAATGGATCAAAATCTTAGGAACAAATTTATGGATGACCTGAAAAAAATTCATGATGAAATTGGATTAACCACCTTACAGGTAACGCATTCAAGGGATGAAGCGAGGTACTTGGCTGATAACATTGGCATACTGAACTATGGAAGATTAGAACAAACTGGAAAATACGATGAAATTATTGGAAGGCCAAAATCAGAATTTGTTGCTAGATTTTTGGGCTCTGAAAACATACTTTCAAACAAAAAATTGAATGAGCAGTTAAAAATTGAAAAAGATCTTAAAATAGCATTCAGACCAAATGATATAGAATTATGCAACGATGGCGTAGCTGTGGAAATTGAATCCATGAATAAAACGCACGACGGAATTAAAATTGCAGGCTCAGTCGATAATGAAAAAATAAATATAATATTGAACCAAATTCCTGAAATTAAGGAAAATAAAATAAAAATAAAAATTAAAGAATTTTCAATCATTCAGGATTGAGAGCCCATAATTGCAATGTATCCGGGACCTGATTGTAAGTATGATGGCAGTGCCTCAGTGAAAGGTAAAATAACCGATGGGATGGTTGCATTTGAAGTTAATGGAACAGCATAAGGTACAGGTAAAGGATCAAAGTATGTGTTTATTAGTACCTGATGCCCAATCGGTCCTAGAAGAAGAGTCAAATAGTCCAGAGCGAGTGTTTTATCAGGTGCTGTATATGGTATCGTGACGGCATAGAATATAGGTCCTGCCGGTGATGAAGCCTCTGATGGTGTACCAGAAAGGCCAATGGGTGCGCCACTACTGTTTACCTGTGCATAGTAATTAATTGCCGTAATATTTGTGGAACCTAGATTTACCTGCCAAGGTAATTTAACATAACCTAAACCGTATGATTTTGCAAGACTCCTGTATGAAATGCCGAAATAAGGTTTACCTGTTTTTATCATTGCATCCATGCTAGCTTCAATTCCCACGGGCATCAAATGTCCTGTTTGATATTTATGTAACCATATGGCCTGGAATATTGCATTTGTATCATTAATAGGATATCCTAGATAGCCATGGAACCATGCGTTGTATGCAGCATTGTCATGCTGGACCAGATATATTCCAGCTAGCTTCATTGCCTGTATGGCCTGGAAGCCTGCAGGATCATCGCTACCGTTGCTTACCCCGACCGTTACATTATGCGAAGTAACAAACATGAACCAATTTGATTCGTTTATCTGATTCACTTTCATCACGGAACCATTCAAATTTACAGTTGCACTTGAATTTGTAGCATATAAAATAGATATTTCATTTGTTGCAAATACAACCATCCAGTTAGTGTAGTTAGGTGCCAGTACCATAGGAATCACATCAGACGCTGCGGATGCAAACACATCGTATTTTTCATGCAAAACTGATATTTCTTTTGCTGCCTTCACACTGCCCATGAATGTTCCTCCACCTGAAGATATAGGGACATTAGGATAAAGTTTCGACCAATTTTGCGCAAGATCGTTGAATGCATATCCTAAAGATCCAGCAGCAATAATTGAAATTCCTTGAGATTTCTGTGTTGGTTGCGTTGCCTGAATTACACCATAGCCTATTGCAAAACCAACCACTAAACCAACAACAAATAGAACAGCCGCTAATGATTTTGGATTCATATATGCTTATATGAGCATATCATATTTATTAATTTCTATTTGGCTAATTGTTAAATATAAAAAATTATTCTATTAATCATGACATTTAGAAAAATAGGCAGCGAGGATAAAAAGATTGAAGGGCCTAAGATCATACTTTTGCATAATTTTTCAGACATAGAAGTTATAGAGTTTCTTGACTATATAAAACAGAATGAAAACCTTAAAAAATCGATTGTTGCCGTTACTACACCAACATCTCTTAACATGTATGTAGGCGAATTGATGAATGAGCTCAAAACAGAAGATGAAGAATTAAAGAAAAGTAAAGGGAATAAATGAAATTTATACATCTTTCAGATACACATTTCGGGGCATTTTCATCTTACCCAAAATTGCACACAAAGGAATTGGAAGAATTTAAAAAACTATTGACTGAATATATAGATTTTATAGTTATTTCAGGAGATATTTTCAATATGCCATTCCAGATGTTCGAAGGACTTGATGATTTAATCTTTTCAATGAGGGCTTTTACAGAAAGCGGAAGGCATATATATGCAGTTCCTGGATCCCATGATATTTCTAGTGGTAGTTCTATATTCTCAATACTAGAGGCTGCAGGCATCATAACTAACGTTTTTAAAATTAAGGAAAAGGATGGGTATATTTATCTGGAAAGAACTTATGATAAAAGAACTGGAGTATCTCTATACGGTATCGGAGGTGAAACAAATTCAAGGGAGATAGAGCTTTACAATAAAATAATTGTTAAGCCCGAGGAAAAAAGCATCTTTCTATTCCATTCTCCAATAAAGGGATCATTAGGCATTCAAGGAGCCAGGGAACTTGACCTTGAAAATATGCCTAAGGGCTTTTCATACTATGCTGGAGGCCACGTTCACAAAAGGATGGTGAAAATGATAGATGGGGCATATCTGATCTATCCTGGATTGTTTTTTGGGTCCTCATTCGATGAATTGTACAGCCATACTGAAAGGGGGTATGTCTTAGTTGAAGATTTTAAACCAAAATTCATCGAAATTGAACCTTTGAATATTTGCAGATACAACGTAAACTGTGAAAACAGGTCTTCAAGAAATGTGCTTGATGAAATACAGAGTAAACTGGAAGAAATAAATGCGGATATCATGTTTATAAATTTGTTCGGAAAAGCATCCTTCGATCCGGATGAAATAAATATCGGAAAAATACCATTGAAGCTTAAAAGAAAATTTATTTTGATGATCAGAAAGAAGGATATTAAATATGAAAGCGAGGAAATTCCTTTGGAAATTGACAACTTAGAAAATGAGGTAAAGAGCATAAAAAATCCATTTTCGCTTGATCTTCTTGAATTCGTAGATAAGTTAAAAATTGAAAAAGTGGAGGGGGAAATGAATGATGAATTCAAGAAAAGAATGTTAAAATCATTGAGAAATGAGCTTGAAAGGGTGGAATATAATGATAATCAGGTCAATTGACCTTGAAAACATAAGGTCACACAAATTTACACATATAGAATTTAAAAATGGGATCACTGTAATAACTGGAGATGTGGGTAGCGGAAAAACTACAATACTTGAATCAATAAAATTTGCGCTATTTGGTGGCTCAGCTGGAGAATACAAGAATCTTCTTAGAATGAATGAAAACAATGGGATCGTTTCCGTGGAACTTGAAAATGAAAATGGTATAATAAAAATAACGAGGAAACTGAAAAGGACAAGGGATGGATACTCGGGAAGCAATGTTATCATAAGCGTAAACGGGAAGAACAAAGAAATGAGCGATAGGGAAATGAAAAAATTTATTGCAGATTTATTCAACGTGTTTCAGTATAAGAAAAAAGATCCTCTTTTTTTCAGGACAGTAATTTACGCCTCGCAGGAAGAAATGAAATCAATAATGTCCATGAACGCGGAAGAAAGAAAAGAAATGATTTTAGACCTATTTCAAATATCATCATACAACAGAATACTTGAAAACGTGGAAATATTGAAGGAACACCTAAGAAACAGAATTGAAATTTCTAAAGGAATAATAGGTGAAAGCGGTGAAAAAATCTTCGAAGAGAGAGAAAAAATAGATGATCTTAAAAAAGTATCAGAATCCCTTAGAAAAGAGATAAATGAAAATGAGGAAAGGGCCAGGATAAAAGAAGCAATGAAAATAGATCTTGATAAAGAATTTATGGAATATGAGAAGATTAGGGAAGAGAATGAGAAACTCGAAAATTTAATCAAAATAGAAGAAGAAAAATATGAAATGAAAAAGAAGGAAATGGAAAAAAGCGAAATAAAACTAAAAGAATTGAATGAGAAGAAAAAAATATCTTCTGGATTGAAGGAAAAAGAGGAAAGGTATCAGGAGCTTGAGAATAAATTCAATGATATGCAAGCATATCAAAAACTTTATAATGAGTTATTAACTCAGATAAAATTACTTGAAAAAGAATTGCAGACATCGTTAGAAAAAAAAATTGAATTGGAAAAATACAAAGAGGAAATAAAAAATATTAATGAAAGATTGGTCTCATTAATAAAAGAGAAAATAGACCCCGACTATG
>JBMFSK010000042.1:0-9684 GCA_049967595.1 Thermoplasmata archaeon | reverse complement strand
GGATCTATTCCATGGGCTGGATTCTAAATTCAATGGGAGGATAAACTGCCCCTTCGATCTAGGTTATGGTCTTGGAACATTCGTTATCGCAGATTATGAACATCCGGTTGTGCCATATCCCCCCGATAGACTGAAGCATCTAATGAAGATGATGATGGCAAGGATCTACTGGATGACTTTACAGGCACAGATAGACAACATATTTGACCTTTATTTCGATCTAACAAAACCTGAAAAACTCATGGAACTATACGCTGTGGAAGGAACAGAATAAAAATAAAAAAATTTTTATAATTTTCCTGGCTCAAGCATCTCAAGGGCTTTATTTGCTTTCTGTGCAATGCTTTTTACCATCTCTTCGTTCAATGCATCCAGCAATGCTGAAAGCATTGTAAGCAGGTCTATCAATTTATCGAATGTACCATTATTTAGCATATATATGGCCTTTTCTAATAGTGACGAAATCTTTGCAATGTCAAGCATTCCCCTTCTATCAAGCTCTATTAATTTGTCAACAAGGATAAACAGTCTTGATCCAAGCTCCAGAATGTATTCCTTGTATTCCTCCGAATTTAACAGATCTAAAACTGCTGATAGGATTTCTATTAGCTGTGGAGAGAGTAATCCAAGCAATTTTTCAAATGTCCCTTCCTTTACCATCACCATTAATTTTTCAAGCAGCCTAGATATTGAATTCAGGTCGAGATAGCCCTGCTTCTGAAGTTCAAATATTCTATCCAGAAGCACTGTGGACTTTGAAAGAAGATCCACAAGCTGGTCCAGAATACCTTTCTTCTGAAGATCCAGCAATATATCAATGAGTTTTAAAAGAGATCCATCCTGCAAGAGTTTTAAAAGAGCTTCAAGCTGCCTGTCTAAAAGATTTCCTTCAAGGAGCTTTGAGATTGTCTTCTTCTCTGAAAGATCCTGTACCTTGAAATATAGCCTTTCCACAGTCTTATCCCTTGAAAGTATATCGAGTATACCTAGAAGTTTATCGAGAGTACCGTCCTTCTGCAATTCTATTACCTTGTTTATTAACCTAACGAGCTCGTCCCTTTTTACTAAATCCATCAGTTCAAGTAACGAATGCGTATTTTTATTTGCAACATCTGTTTTCTTCACCATCTTAATCACCTCATATCTCCGCCTTTAGAGTCATACCCCAGTATAGCTCATTATAGAGCATCTTCATCCACATAGCATATTTTGATGGGAGTGAAATGATTGGTGGCTTTGTGTAATTCATATACAGATAACCTGCCTCATCCATACTATGCATGATGAAACAAAATGCACTTCCATCATATTTATACACAAGACCAGTTTTCTTGATTCTGGAGGCAATATTTTTGGCTACCACCAATGCCTGGGAATCTGCTACTGAACCTGCCTTCGGTACTCCCTGAATATCAGTTATATCACCAAGCAGATACATGTTATCGTATTCATTGGATTTCAGAGTGTAGGGATCCGTTGGTATCCACATGTTCGCAAGACCTGAGTCCCTTACTACCCTCGGTGAAATATGTGGTGGAACTACGATCAAAAGATCGTATTTTATTTCTATGTTTTCCTTTGAATATATCACTTTTTTGTCTGGATCTACCTTTGTTACATTAAATGGTGCATATATCTTTATACCTTTTTCCACCATCCATCTTTCCCCTACCTGACTCACTGCAGGGTGCTGATGCGTCCCCTTAAGAGGGAAGAAATACTCAAATTTCGCGTCCCTCTTTTCCTTTAAGAATAGATCATGTAGTGCAAAAAGTATTTCATACTGAGCAACCGGACATTTGTAAGGTAGCATTGTTATACCTACTACAATCTTTCCTGATTTAAACTCATAAAGGGCATCTCTGAGTTTAATTGCATCCTCAAGTGTATAAAATGAATAGCTGCCTTCCTTCAGCCCCGGAATTGCATCTGGGTATGGCTGGGATCCAAGTGCTATTACAATGTAGTCATAATCCCATACTTTTCCATCCTTTGTTTGTAGTTTATTCTCCCTTGCCATTATCTTTACTACTTCACCCTGGTCACCATGATAAAATTTAATATTCTCATCAAGTAGCTCCCTTTCCTTTCTTATGAAATGTTCGGGCTCCTCTTCACCCAATGCCACAAAAAGGTATCCTGGTTGATAATAATGGTATTCGCTTTTGTCAAGGACTACGATCTCAAGATCACCTCTGTCCACCATGTCTGAAAGTAGACGTGATAGTCTGTTCGCCACTATGGTACCTCCAGCACCACCACCTACAATAATTACTCTCATGATTATCACTCAAAACCCTAAAGAAATCTCAATATATTAATTTATTTTTTATTTAGCTGAAATTGTAATGAAGGATTTTCTGAAAAAAATAAAGATATATGATAAAAATATTAAAATCAGAAATTTTTTAAAATTTTTTATTTATATTTTGGCAAAACAATAGAAAATAAAAACAGCTATTATCTAGGTATTGGAATTTACTGCTTCTCTATAATTTCTAATCCCCATATAAAATATGAAGTGATACGCTTCCCATCTGAAACATATGAGTTTCCTGTTTTAAAGACCGGCATCTGCCTGTACGGATATATTCCATGCAATCCAGAAGTAGCAATCCCCACAGGCATGTATTTGGGCTGCACAATCCCTACTTTTATCAACCCATTTTCCTTATCTTTTTGAAAACGTTATAATCACTGTATATGATTAGACCACAGTAATCGCACTGCGGAGTTCTTTCGAGTTCTATTTGGGTAAATTATGCACATACCAAACAGTCTTCCTAAAATCAAGAAATTAATTTTTCTAAAAGAATTTCTATTGAATTTACTTATTAAAAAATTTTAAAACCTTCATCATTTTAACAATAAATTTAAAATACTGAAATGTAATCTCCTTATGGTGATCAAAATGGTAAAAAAAATGGCGATTGCCGTCTTTAGCGGAGCCATAGATCGCTTAACAGGGCTATCAGTTCTTGTTTCTGGTGCAGCTGCCTCAGATTTTGAAATAGATATTTTCCTTCAGCTCTGGGGCGTATATGCATTGCGCAAGGATGTTATAGAAAAGAATATGGAATTTAGCGAATTTGACAACCTAAAATCAAAGGTTGTTGAAGGGCTTACAAGAATAAAAGCACCCTCTTGGATTGACATGCTTAGGGAGGCAAAAAAGGTGGGAACTGTAAGAATCCATGCGTGTTCGCTTGCTTTACAGATATGGGGAATTACAAAGGATGATCTAGTGGACGTTGTAGATGATGTCATGGGTGCAGCAGAATTTATAGATCTATCCTCACAGGCAGATATTACTTATTTCATCTGAAAGAGGTAATAAATATGGTTCTATCAAATGAGGAACTAGCCAAATTGAAGCCTACAAAGGTTGTTGATGCCCGTGGAACTGCCTGCCCAGGCCCCCTTTTAGCTGCAAAAAAGGCAATGGGTGAAATTCCTGTAAATGGAATCCTGGAGGTTTGGTCATCCGATCCTGGAACAAATAGGGACCTCCCATACTGGGCTAATAAGACAGGCCATGAATACCTTGGTACAATAACAGAACCTGGTTACTGGAGAATTTTTATTAAAAAGAAGAAGTAGATACTATGTTGAAAAATAAGGGTGAGCCTAAGATACTCGTATTTTCAACAAATATGATTTCAGATCCTGGCATAGATTTAGCGGGGATGCTAAAATTACATTATCCATCATCGGTTTACATAATAAATGTTCCCTGTTCTAGCATTATAAAACCTAGATGGATACTTTATGCAATTCAAAATGGCTTTGATGGTGTATTTGTTGCCGCTGATGGCACCGATTGTCCCTGCCTTTCAGATTGCACAGAAAGGACCTCAAAAAATGTTGAAAAGGCTCAAGCTCTGATGATATCCAGTGGTATTAATCCTGCAAGGGTAAAAATGGCGGCAATATGTTCAGTTTGCTCTGAGGCATTTGTAAACCATATCAAATATTTTTATGATACATTAAAAACTCTAGAGAATTAGATGGTGTATAATATATGAACAATGAAAATAAATTTGATGTACTAGTAATAGGAGCAGGCATAGCAGGTATGGAGGCATCCATAAACATGGGTGATCTTGGTTTTAAAGTACTCCTCGTTGAAAAGACCCCAAGCATAGGCGGTACGATGATACTTCTGAGTAAAGTATTTCCTACCCTTGATTGTGCATCCTGTATATGCACACCAAAAATGTCCTCTGTTATACATCATGAAAACATCAAAACAATGACCTATAGCGAAATCAAGGAAATAACAAAAAAGAACGGTGGTTTCACTGTAAAAATAATTAAAAAACCCAGATATGTAATAGAGAACAAATGTACTGGATGTGGTCAATGCGAAATGAGTTGTCCAGTCATTGTACCTGATCAGTATAATTTTGGTTTGGTGGGAAGAAAGGCAGCATATATACCATTTTCAAACGCTGCACCAAGAATTGCATTAATAGATATTGATAACTGTGTTCTTTGTGGAATGTGCGAAAGAATTTGCCCTGCGAATGCTATTGATTTTTCCCAAAAGGAAGAGGAAATCTTGGTAGAGGTGAAGAGTATAATCATTGCAACAGGCTTTGATCTATTTCCTGCAGGAAGGATTTCCAATTTTGGTTACGGGAGATTTAAAAATGTAATCACCTCAATGCAAATGGAAAGATTACTTGCACCTACCAGACCTTTCAACACTGTTCTCAGACCCTCCGATGGAAAAATACCTTCAAAAATTGCTTACATCCTCTGTGCAGGCTCAAGGGATAAAACACTTGGAAATCCTATATGTTCGCAGATTTGCTGTATGTATTCCATAAAACAGGCACAATTGCTTCTAGGAGCCTTACCTCTGGTAGAAATTTCAATATTCTACATCGATATTCGCGCATTTGGCAAAGGTTTTGAAGAGTTTTATCAACAGGCAAAGGATATGGGAATAAGATTTGTAAAGGGTAAAATCTCAAAAATAGAGGAAAAGAAGGACGGAAATTTGTTACTTAAATATGAAAACATAGAGAATTCAGGCAGATTGACCGAGGAAGAATTTGATTTGGTAGTTTTATCTGTCGGTATTCTACCCACCCAGGATCTTCTTTCAAAACTTAAAGATTTAAAATTGGAGGTGGATGAGGCATCGTTCATAAAATCCTATGACAAATTATCTCCAGTTAAAACAAATATACCTGGGGTATTTGTTGCAGGTGCAGCTTTTGGACCTAAGGACATACCTGATACGATAAATTCTTCAGGAGCTGCTTCAGCTGAGGCGGCTGCATTTATTAAGCATCAGGAGGGATAACACAGATGTTGAATGAGAGGATTGGAGTTTACATATGCCGTTGTGGTGGCAATATCTCAGATTATGTTGATGTTGAAGCTGTTAAGAGAGATGTTGAAAAAATTCCTGGCGTTGTATTAACAAAGGTAATGATGTTCACCTGCTCCGATTCTGCACAGGAAGAGATAATAAATGATATTAAAGATAATCATCTAGATGCGATTGTAGTGGCATCCTGTTCTCCAAAGCTGCATCAACATACATTCAGAAAAGTTGCAGAGAGAGCAGGGTTAAATAAATATAAATACATTCAAGCAAACATAAGGGAACAGGTTTCCTGGGCACATTCAGATAATCCTAAAGGTGCAACAGAAAAGGCAACAAATGTAATAAAAGGAGCCATTAATAGAGCAAGATTGGCCACAGATTTGATGCCTATAGAAATACAATCAAACTCTTCGGTGGCAATAATAGGAGGTGGAGTAAGTGGATTAACAGCGGCACTGCAGTTTTCAGATCTGGGAATAAATGTTTATCTTATTGAAAAATCACCTTTCATTGGTGGAAGGATATTACAATGGAGCCAGATATACCCCACAGGCGATAATGGCAAATATTTGCTTTCAAACATTATAAATGAAATAAAGAAAAGGCAGAACATAACCATATTTACTAACGCTGAACTTATTGAAAAATTTGGATGCGTCGGAGATTTTACCATAAAAATAAAGATTCATCCAAGGTTTGTTGTGAGAAATTCAGATCATTTTGAAGAGGCAATTCAGAAATGCCCTGTAAGTTATCCTGACGATTTCAATTTTGGCCTAATAGAAAGAAAGGCAATCTATCGTATGCCTGAGGGTGCTTATCCGGAACTTCCTGTCATAGATGCCAAGATATGCACTAAGTGCGGTGAATGCGCGAAAATATGTGGAGATGCAATCAATCTTGATCAGAAAGAGGATATAATAACCTTAAAGGTGGGTGCAATACTTGTTACAACTGGCTTTGATCCTTATACCCCTGCCAGTAATGAATTTGGATATGGATCCACAAAATATGTGATAACACTTCCTCAGCTTGAAAGAATATTATCTTTAAATGAAAAACAGAAAGATCTCGTATTTGAAAATAAAAGAATTGAAAACATTGTATTCATATATTGCGTGGGAAGCAGACAGAAAAAAGAGGAAGGAAAAAGAGTAAATGAATACTGCTCCAGATACTGTTGTACCTCAGCTATATTTACATCATTGGAACTTTTAAAAAAGTATCCTCAAATGAGAATTTTCCATCTTTTCAGGGATATAAGAACATACGGAAAAAACGAATTATTTTACGATGAAGCCTCAAGGAAAGGAATAATTTTTATAAAATACGATGATAACAATCCACCAAAGGTAATTCCAAATAAAGATGATTTAATCGTTTCTGTCAATGATATACTTACAGATAATGAACTTTTAGAAATACAGACAGATCTAGTTGTGCTCGTTACAGGGATGGTACCAAGAAACAATGAGGATCTCACTAAAGTCCTAAAAATACCTACGGGAAGGGATGGTTTTTACAATGAGATACATCCAAAACTGAAACCTGTGGAAACTGTCATTGGAGGCGTATATATCGCAGGAACCGCACAGAGTCCAAAAAATGTGCAGGAATCTGTATCATCGGCATTATCGGCTGTTTCCAAGGCATCATCCTTCCTACTTAAAGGAAAGGTTGAATTGGAGCCAAACATTGCAAACGTTGATACAAATCTTTGTATCTGGTGCAACAAATGCTTTGAAGCATGTCCCTATGGAGCAATAACAAAGGTGTCCAAAGGCGATAAGGAGGTTGCAAATGTACTAAGTGGCCTCTGCAAAGGCTGCGGTGCCTGCGTACCCGTTTGCCCAAACGATGCCATCCAGATACTTGGGTACACAGATGAAGAAATCTTGGGAATGATAAAGGGTATGGCAAACAAAGAAGGTGGTGTATTATGAGCAACAAAAAGAATCTTACCGTAGATCTGCTAAAGAAAAATAAAACTGTGCCAAAGGAGCTTCTTGATAAAATTAAAGAGGATAACAAAATTAAATCAGCAATATTGAATTCAATGAAGGAAGGACCAAAAACAATACCGGAGATATCAAAAATTACGGGATTACCTTTACCAACAGTAATGTGGTGGGTGATGACATTAAGAAAATATGGATCAATTGTGGAAACTGGAGAAATAGATTCAGATTTTTATAAATATAAAATAAAGGAGGGAAAATAGATGGTAAAAGTAAAACCAAACCTGCTTAATGATATCAAAAAACTGGGTGCTTTTGATGTCTCAGCCTGTTACAGTTGTGGCACATGTACTGCAATCTGCCCTCTTTCAGAGGAAAACCATGAATTTCCACGCAAACTTATAAGGTATGCTATGGTAGGTGATGAAAAAAAGATATTAATGAGCACAGAGCCATGGCTCTGTTATTATTGCGGGGAGTGCACACGTACCTGTCCGAGGGGAGCGGATCCTGCAGGTTTTATGATGGCCTTGAGAAGATACCTAACCACAAAATATGACTTTACTGGTTTTTCTAGATTGTTTTATAGATCAAAGAAGGTAGAGTTCTTCGCAGGAAGCCTTTTATTTCTTTTAACTGTCTTTATAATCTACTTATTCCACGGCCCAATAATACTTACCTCTGTGGATCTTGTATCATTTGCACCGCTGCATATTGTTGAACTGGGCGATATAATTGTAATAATAGTGCTTTCTTCAATTCTGTTGACAAATATATATCGTATGTTCAGGTTTACAGTACTATGGCAGAAAAAAGGAAGCATACCTTTTACTACATATTTGAAGGAATTATTTAAAACATTGGCACTCCATTTCTTTACACAGAAGAGATGGCTGAAATGCGAAGAGGGACTATGGGATTGGATAATGCATATTCTAATCGTTTATGGCTATGCTACACTCTTCATATTTGGTGTATTCCTTCTGGATCTTTGGCAGACCAATACACTCTATCCCATATACAATCCAGTCAGGTTAACCACATATATTGCATCCGCAGCTCTCATGATAGGTAGTAGCTATGGCATATACGGTAGAATTAAGAAAAATAGTACAATGAGACAATTTTCACATTCAACTGATTGGTATTTCCTGACACTTCTTTATCTTACAATAATCACAGGAATAGGTATTACCGTATTCAAGTATATGGGAGATCCTATGGCTACTTATATTACATATACCATACATCTAGGTTTCGTAGTGCCACTACTTGTGCTTGAAGTACCTTTCGCTAAATGGTCACATTTAGCTTATAGACCCTTTGCCTTATACTTTACCAAATTAAAGGATGCCCTATCCAAGATTGCTGTTAAAAGCTAAAATTTTATTTTTTCATTTTTTAATAACAATCTTTACATATATTGAATAATTTTAATATACCATAAAAATTTTAGAGGTATATGGAGGTTTCACTGAAGGAAAAGGTGTTGATGGTAAAGGAATATCTGAAAGGTTTAACAATAGAAGAAATTTCCAAAATGCATTCTTTAGAAATTGAAAATGTGAAAAAAATAATAAATGAATGGTCAAACGGCTATTTTCAGATTTCGGAGGATGATTATTATATAAGGCAATTGGCGGGATTAATAAAGGAGAAGGAAATCAACATGGAAGACCTTGCAATGGGATACTATTATTACACACTCCTCAGGGATTATGACAGAGAAAAAACATTGAAAATAATCCTTACCTTGGCAGGCATGGACGATCAACAGAGAAAATTGCTGTTGGAGAA
The DNA here is from genome assembly GCA_049967595.1 of Thermoplasmata archaeon. GTDB lineage: Archaea > Thermoplasmatota > Thermoplasmata > Thermoplasmatales > ARK-15 > ARK-15. Next base: position 588 of record JBMFSK010000042.1, on the reverse strand, counting down.
TACAATAAAAATGATGAAGCTTAAAAATTATTCTGGAATAGATTATTCAGAGATACCAGCTGCTCTTGATAGGTTGGTAAAAAAAGCAAAGGAAATAAGGGAAGAAATGAATTCGATGGAAAAGGAAGTTTTGGAATTGGAGATAAAGAAGGAGAACCTCCAGAAGGAGCTTGTTTCCTTGGAAAATGAATTGAAAAATAAGAAAAAATATCTGGAAATCATTAAATTCATCGAGGAGAATTTTGATCTCAATCATGAGGAGGCAGTTAATTTTCTCAGAGAAGCAAAGGCTCTTAATTATGAGGGAAAAAGGATGATTGAACTCGCCCATTCCATGGAGCTCTTAAGGAATAAAAATCTTAGCACAGAACAATTCCTGAAAATATCTGAATACCTGGAAAAGCTGATGGATATGGGTTTCACTATATCATTTCTTAAGGAACTAGAAATGGATATTGAAAAAAGTTCCATAAAATTCCAGAAATATCTCAGGGAAATGGACCTTTACGTAAAGGATAAGATTGAGTATGAGAGGAATGTTGATGACCTGAAGAAAGAGGCAAAGTCACTTGAAAACCAGATAAGATC
>JBMFSK010000041.1:0-9805 GCA_049967595.1 Thermoplasmata archaeon | reverse complement strand
AGCTTCTGGAGAAACTCAAAATAGAACTGTAGTGATAAAACAGGGCGAAGTTAGGGATTAAAGATCATTTATCTTAATGATTATCCAATATAAAAATATTTTTTGATTTATTTTTCAAATTAATCTGGAATTTATTTATTATTTGCTTTTAAAAAAATTATTGAAACATATTTCTATGATTTTTTTAAAAATCTTTTTAATGTAATAAAATTAATAAACAGACCCTGCATTCTAAAAACTTTAAATATCTAAAGTTAATTAATTTATTTAACACTGGGGGGATAACTATTTGACAAACAGCATTAAATATTCAATTCCTGAATATCTACTTTCATTTCTTAGTGAAGGCTATGGCAAATCAATGATTATCAAAGGTAATCCTGGTTCTGGTAAAACTACATTTGCTCTACAAATATTAGAAAATTTTACTGATGTAAGAAATCCTATACTTTTAAGTACAAGAATAGGCGATGAAAGCCTATATTCACAATTCCCTTGGTTGAAAGAATATGAAAAAAAGATAAAGATTTTAGTTTCCTCCGAAATTTTTTTATCTGAAATAAACAAAGAAAATAAAAAAACAGAAAAATCTGCAGCTAAATTACTCCTCTCTGAGATTAACGAAAAGCAATACGTGTCAAAGTTTTTTTACTATCATATTTTAAAAGACCAAAATTCTCCAGAAATCTTAAAAATCTACAGTGAAATTGAATCTAATTTACCTAAAAAATCACTGGTTGTAATAGATTCTCTAGAAGGTTTGAGCAACACTCTAAAAATTCCAGAAAGTTTTATTGTTTACATGCTGCAAAAAGATTTGGTTGAAACTTCACAATCAGATGTTGTATATATCTCTGAAAAAAATAAAACTTCACCTGAAGACTTTATTGTAGATGCATTGATTATAATTGAATCTGTTCCTGAGGAAAAAAGAACTTACAGAAGACTCACATTGAACAAGCTGAGGGGAAAAAGTACTGCTTTTCCAGTATACCCATTTACCCTTTCTAATGGCCATGTTCATGTTTTCTCATCATTAGAAAAAAATATTAATATATTCAATAAATTTGAAATTGTACCATTTAAAGAAGGATATTTTAGCTCTGGGATAAAGGAACTGGATAATAAAATAGGTGGAGGGTTTATGATAGGATCTTTAGTAAACATAGAGGTTGATAGGGATGTTTCATTAGAGAGCCTAAGATTTATTAGAAATCAATTATTTATAAATACAATTATACAGGGCAAAGGTATAAATCACACCCCTGCACCTGGATCATCATATATTGATGTTAAAAATTTAATGCTAAATTATGTTTCTGAGAATGATTTTTATAGAAATTATATTAATATTGATTACACAACATTCAAACCTTATGGGAAAAATCATTTCACTCTTGCTGGCCTAGATATGAATAAAGCCTACCAGATAGACAAAAAGGAAACGGAAGAATTTTCTAAGAGAAAAAATTTAACCATTTCTTGGGTTCATTATGATGTTCTTGAACATTTCTTTGGCTCGGATCGTGTTATGAAAATACTTTTTGACATGTTATCATTGAAAAGACAGCTTAATGCAAACACTATTGCTCTGACAAAACCAGGCCAAAAAATAAACAATGAAATAACAAACATTGCAGATTACAAATTTAAAATTATATCAAAAGATAATGTAATTTTTCTATATGGAATAAAACCATTCACACTTTTTTATGCAATAGAAATAGACGAAGAAAAGGGCTTTCCAAATATCAAACTAACACCAGTTACATAAATGAAAAATTTTAAGACTTAATTACAATTAAGAACTCCAATGGTAAAATTAAAACTTTCACTTGGTTCAGCTATTTCCTTGGGTTTAATGAATGGCAGGTTGAATGTTCCATTTTCAACAATTTACATTATGCTGGGTGAAGAATGCATTTCAAACTGTCTCTTTTGCACACAATCCAGGGACGCAAAAAAAAAGAAACATTTATCCAGGGTAACATGGTATGAATTTGATCTAGAAAAAATCATAAATAAGATAAAAGAAAAGAATTATTCTAGAATATGTTTTCAGACTTTGGATTATCCAGATATATTGTATGATCTTTTGAAAGTACTTCCATTTTTTTATAAGTTGAATATTCCAATATCTGTATCTATAGCACCCCCTATCCAAGGAAATCTTAAATCTATTTCTGATTATGTTGATACAATAAGTATAGCTTTAGATGCAGCAAACGATAAACTCTTTGAAAAAATAAAAGGCATAGAAAGGGGGAATAGGTTTACATGGCAAGATCATTGGAAATGCTTAATTGAGTCTAGAGCATTTTTCAAAAATGTCAACACTCATTTAATTGTTGGTCTTGGTGAAAGTGATAAAGATCTTGTTAATACTATGTTGAGACTAAAAAATCTAGCCATTAGCACTGCCTTGTTTTCTTATACGCCTGTTCTTGGCTTTGGATCAAAGCCAACAATAGAGAGATACAGAAAAATACAGCTTGCAAGGTGTTTGATATACAATTATAACACTGAAATAGATTCATTTAGATTCAATGAAAATTCTGAACTGGAAAAAATTGAATCTAAAAATTTAGAAAGAGCAATAAGCGATCCTAGTTGCTTTATAACTTCTGGATGTCTTGGATGCAACAGGCCTTTCTATAATGAAAGTCCAAGAAATATATACAATTTCCCTTATAAACCTAAAGATGATGATTTGCTAGAGATTAAAAACCTATTAGTAAAAATAAAATAATCGTTATTGATATGCATGCTGATGAGAATTTCTATATATCAACCAGGAAAAAATCTAGGTCTGGAAGGGAACATAAGAAGAATGATATCTTTTATTAAAGAAAAAGATGCGCATTTATATGTTTTTCCGGAACTTTATCTTACGGGTTATCTCTTAAGAGACGACCTTTACAGCCAAGGCATAGAAAGGGATCATGAAATGTTCAATGTCTTAAAGAATGTGATGAAAGAAAAGAAATCAACTTTAATTTTCGGTTTCCCTGAAAAGGAGAATGGATTCCTGTACAATTCTGCTATGGTAATTGATGAAAAAGGTGATACACATATTTACAGAAAAATGCAATTACCTAACTTCGGCCCATTTGAAGAATTGATTTATTTTAAGCCTGGGGAAGAAACTCTTACAGTTCCGACATCATACGGTAATATAGGTATAGAAATTTGCTATGACATATTTTTCCCTTTTATAACTGAGGATCTGGCTTTAAAGGGAAGCAGATATATAGTGAATATATCAGCAAGTCCAGTAACATCCAGAGCAATGTTCGAGATGCTTATTCCTGCAAGAGCTGTTGAGAATACTGTATTTTTTATATACAATAACTGGGCGGGTACTCAAAGGAATATCGTTTTCTGGGGTGGATCAACAATTGTCTCCCCCAGAGGACTAATTTTGAAAAAAGCCCAGTATATAAAAGAAGAAAAATTAGAAGAAGAATTGGATGAAAATGAAATAAAACTTGCAAGATTTCTTAGACCTGTATTGAGAGATAGAAAAAAATAAAAAGATTTATTTCTTTGATTTAATCAATATTTTTATTTTGTACTCTCCGTTATTTTCTTCTATGCTCATAAGTTCATTTCTAGTTCTATCGCACCATGCTTTAGAATCTGCCTTTATGCCTGGATCTGTAGCCAATAGTTCTATTACATCACCATTGTTTGCTTTTTTGTATGCTTTAACAAGATCTGTAACCGGTCCTGGACAAGCAGAACCTCTGCTGTCTACATTAATAACTGTCATATTTTTCACCTCAGATAAATATTACCTGACCGCCTGCTGACATCTGCATGAATGATGCTGCGCCTATAATGTCATCCACAATTGGATCCATTTCTTGCTTTGATTTTATCTTCAGAGCCTCAGACATAAGCGAACAAGCATATACCTTAACATCACCTATTTCTTTTGCGCTCAAAAGCATTTCATACCAAGATGGTGCTTTCATATCCTGAAGGCCTTTCATTAATACAGGTGCTACATCCTCAAATTCCTTGGATATCCTGTTCGCATTCTTAGGTCCATCTTTTTTAAAGACTGTCATTGCCCATCCTGTTATAAATATTCTAACAGGGACGCCCATATTTGCAGCAGTCTGTGTTAAAACTCCCAGAGGTATAAGTTTGTCCGCTGTTCCGGAGAACATTATTATGTTTAATCCACCATTTTCCATTTTTATCACCAACATGACATTATATTTGAGTATAATAATTTTTCCGAATAATTTCATTAAATGTTTAAATAGATAAAAATAATTGCGAAAAATGTATATTAATATAAACAAAATGTAAAATAGTTTAATATTATCAGATGTAAATTAAAAATTTTCATTCTATTTTAAAGAAAATGAAAAAATAAATACACTTGAATGCATTTATGGTTGAGGCATGATAAAATGAGCGATAAATTTGATGTAATCGTAGTTGGCGGTGGCCCAGCAGGTTTGGCTTCAGCGCTCGTTACTTCAAGGGCAGGTCTCTCTACTCTTGTTCTTGAAAGAGGAGAGTACAGCGGTTCAAAAAATGTTTTTGGCGGTGTAATATATACAAATGCATTGAAAAAATTGATTCCTGAGTTCTGGAAGGAAGCACCTATAGAAAGGCCTATTACTAGAAGAAGAATAACATTTATGTCCGATAAATCTTTCTTTTCTATGGACTACAAAAACTATAATTTTCGCGGGGACTTTTATAACGGTTTTTCAGTATATAGATCAAAATTTGATGAATGGTTTTCTAAAAAAGTTGAAGAGGCAGGAGGAATGCTTGCAACAGGAGTTAAAGTTGATTCGTTGCTTCATCAGAATGGAAAGGTAACGGGTGTGAAGTCCGGGTCTGATGAACTCGAAGGTGATATTGTGATTTTAGCAGACGGTTCTGTCTCTTTGCTTTCCCAAGCAGAAGGTCTTAAAGAGAGACCTGATGCTAACAATTTCGGAGTAGGTATGAAAGAAGTTTTTACACTAAGCGAAGATGAAGTTAACAAAAGGTTCGGTATCACAAGCAGAGATGGTGTTGAGGATCTTATCATTGGATATCCCACAAAATATCTAAGAGGAGGAGGTTTCATTTACACATTCAAGGATTCCATATCAATTGGTGTTATAGTTTCTCTTGAGGCACTGAGGAAGAGTGAATATTATGCAGTGGACTTTCTAGAGGATTTCAAAGAACATCCAATGATACAGGATCTTATAGATGGTGCTCAATTGAAAGAATACTCTGCGCATGCTATACCTGAAGGTGGCTATAGAATGATTCCAAAACTCTATAAAGATGGGGTAATGGTAGTTGGTGACGCAGCCGGACTTGTAAGCTCTTCAGGCATATATTTAAATGGAGTTGACATAGCAGTTCAGTCTGGAATTATTGCAGGCGAGACTGCCATTGAATCAAAAAAGGTAAATGACTATTCAGCAAAAACGCTATCACTTTATGAAAAAAAGATGGAAGAAAATGTTCTGAAAGAGTTCAGGAATTTCAAAGATGCACCTTACTTCCTGGAAAATAAAAGAATGTACAAAGATTATCCAAAGATTGTAACAGAATTAATGGAAAAAATAATTATTTCGGATGGAGAACCAAAACAGAAATTACTCAATCTTTTAAAGAGTGAAACAAATCAATGGGATCTTATTAAGGATGCATTGAAAGGGGTGAAAGCGCTATGAAATTAAGTATTGATGACAGGCTAGCATTATTGAAATACAAAGTGGACAGCAAACCGCATATAATACTCAAAGATGACAAGGTCTGTGATTCTTGCCAAGGCAAGTATTGTGTCCATGTATGCCCTGCTTCATGCTATAAAATAGAAGACGGAAAGATTGTTTTTCATTATGAAGACTGTGTTGAATGCGGTTCATGTCTGATCTCCTGCGATAAAGAAAATATAGATTGGAATTATCCAAGAGGCACATTCGGTGTAAATTTTAGATGGGGATAAACCCATCAAACTTTTTCTTTGTTTATTTCATAATAAATATGATTTATTTCATTTAAGATTATTTTTTCAACTGCCAATTTACAGGCCTTTGGTGACCCAGGCAATAAAAACACGATTTTATCCTCATAAATTCCAGCCATTGCTCTCGACATTATAGCACTGGTACCTATATCTTGATAACTCATAAATCTAAATATTTCACCAAATCCAGGAATAACTTTTAAAAAAGGGGATATTGCTTCAGTTGTCTGATCTGTTTTGCTTATGCCGGTCCCACCATTAAATATGATTACATCTGATTTATTCAAAGAATAAAAAAATGCTCTTCTTATCTGCGATATATCATCCTTGACAATTTCATAGTGTAATAACTTATATTTGAAATCCTGTAATAGCTGCATTATAATTTTTCCAGATTCATCATTCATCTTTGTTCTGGTAGAGCTAACTGTAATCACTGAAAATGAAAGATTATATTTATGGGATTTATGTTCTTCCATTTTACCAGTTCTCCTTCAATTTTTTGAATGTGTCATTCAAAGCCTCACCTAATACCTTGATGTCTGATGTAACAGGCATGAAGTTTGTATCACCGCACCATCTTGGTACTATGTGCACATGAATGTGATCTTTTATTCCTGCACCTGCAACCATTCCCAAGTTTATACCTATGTTAAAACCTTCTGATTTCATCGTCTTGGTTAAAACATCAATACTTTTTTTAATAAATTCACCAATAGCCAGAATTTCATCAGATGTCAATTTTTTAAAATCCCCAATATGCCTGATAGGTGCTACCATTAAATGTCCAGGATTGTAGGGATATGTGTTCATCATTACCAAGGCATATTCATTTTTTGCTAAAACATATCTGTTTTCAGGATCATCAAGTGCATTGCAAAATATGCATCCTTCACTCTTCCTCGGTGACTCTATATATTTTATTCTCCATGGCGCCCATAGATTTTCCATAAAGAGAAGAATGCTAAAATATTAATAAATTTTAGGAAATTGCTTCCAATGTTCCTCTTCTTGCAATTTCTTCTAGTCTTTTAATTCTTTCTTGTGTAGGAGGATGTGTTGAGAATAGATTTAAAAATGATGAACCTCTGAAAGGATTGACTATAAAAAGACTTGCAGTTGAAGGATTACCCTGTTTAAAAGGCCTTCTTGAAACGTTTTCTTCAAGTTTTCTTAAAGCGCTTGCAAGTGCCAATGGCTTTCCTGTAATTTTTGCACTCTGCATATCAGCTTTAAATTCTCTCTGCCTAGAGATAGCAAGTTGAATTAAAAAAGCTGCAAAAGCAGCCAATGCAAGAACAATTATTGATATAATACTATTGTTGTTCCTGTTGTTTCCACCTGAAAACATGGCCTGAAATACCGATATTCTGGCTGCAAATGATAATGCACCGGCTATCGTTGCTGCTACGGTCATTACTAAAATATCCCTGTCCTTTATATGACCTATTTCATGGCCTATAACACCCTCTAGTTCATTATCATTCAGCAGATTCAAAATGCCTGATGTTACGGCTACGACGGCATTTTTTTTATTCCTGCCCGTGGCAAATGCATTCGGAAGAGGTGTATCTATGATTGCAATCTTAGGCATTGGAATTTTTGCCTTTTGAGCTACATTGCTGATTATTCTAAAAATTCTGGGATTTTCGTTCTCAGATATAATTTTCGCTCTGTAAGACCAAAGAACTATTTTTGCACTGAAAAAATAACTTATTAAATTGATAAACAATGCAAATATTAAGAAAAGAAGCATTGCACCAATGGTATCTCCATAAAGGAATCCAATAATATATCCTACAAATACAAATAGCAAGGTCAACAGTGCAAATAAGCCAATTGTTCTTAAGGTCGGGTTCATCAGCCAAAGGGAATTAAAACCAATATTTTATCTTTACTGTTTTAAAATGGTAAAGTTAAATCATTGATCTCCTAATGTTTAATTAAGAAGTGATTAACTTAATATCTTTAAAATCTCAGAAGATATTATATATATTTTTTTACATATCCTTTTAATATGGTTACTGTCGAGATCTCAGGTATAAAGTTTAAAAATCCAGTTCTACTAGCCAGTGGGGTTATGGATGAACAAGGAGATTCAATGATAAAGGCTGCTGAAAATGGCGCAGGCGGTGTTGTTACAAAATCCATTGGCATCAAGGAAAGGAATGGCTATCCTAATCCAGTAATTTTCGAGATTGATACAGGCATAATAAATGCGGTTGGTTTGTCCAATCCAGGAATTGATAATTTTAAAAATGAAATAAAAATTGTCAAGAAAAAAAATATTCCAATAATAGGATCAATCTTTGGTAGCAGTGATGATTTCCCAATTCTTGCTAAAAAAATGGAAGATTTTGGTGCTGATGCTGTCGAATTAAATTTATCATGTCCACATGTGAAAGGATTTGGGTCAGAAATAGGTCAATATCCCGATCTTGTTGAAAAAATTATAAAAGAAACTAAAGAAAAGATAAACATACCTTTATTCGCAAAGTTGACTCCAAACATAACAAACATAGTGGAAATTGCAAAAAGCGCTGAAAAGGCTGATGCTCTTGTACTTATAAATACAATAAAAGCCATAGGCATAGATATATATGCAAAAAGACCTGTTTTATCAAATATATTTGGAGGTTATTCCGGGCCTGGAATAAAACCTATAGGATTGAGAGCTGTTTATGATGTTAGGAAGGAAATGAATATTCCTATAATAGGTGTGGGTGGAATAAATGACTGGAAGGATGCTGTTGAATATATACTTGCTGGAGCTAACGCAGTACAAGTTGGAACCGCAATATATTATAAAGGCTTCTCTATATTCAAAGAAATAAACGAAGGAATAGAGAAATATATGGAATCTGAGGACTTTAAAAAAATAGAGGATTTTTCAGGTCTTGCTATTGGATACTCATCACAAAAGCATCTGGGCTTATAAGTAGAGGTGAAATAATGTACAGGATAACAAAAGTGGAAAAAAAAGTTATGGAAAATGATAATGTTTTTACGATTATTTTTAATGATAACGTTACAGTAAGACCAGGGCAATTCGCTATGATCTGGATCCCTGGTGTGGATGAATTCCCGATGAGTTTTTCTTACACCAGAGATAAAAAGGGCTTTACCTTTAAAATCCTCGGTGATGGAACAAGGGCTCTTTCTATGCTCAAAGAAGAAGATAGGATATTTTACAGAGGCCCATATGGAAAATATTACACTGAGGAAGGTAATAAAGCCATATTCATAGCTGGGGGAACAGGTATAGCATCCATTGCACCATTTGTTGAAACATCAAATTTTAATGAAAAAATTGTAATTTTGGGTGCAAAGACAAAAAATGATATATTTTTTGAAGAACGCTTAAGGAAATATTCAAGCTCAATTAAAATATATACCGAGGATGGATCAATGGGTGAAAAAGGACTTGCAACAGATGCTCTAAGCTTTTATGATTATGATACAATATATGCCTGCGGACCAGAAAAAATGATTAGAGCAATCGTTGATCAAAATACGAAGAAAAACATTCAGGCAAGCCTTGAAAGGTATATGAAATGTGGTATAGGCATATGTGATTCTTGTACAATTAATGGTTACAGGGTTTGTGTTGATGGCCCTGTATTTAATAAAGATGAATTGCTTTCAATGAATGATTTAGGAAAAAATTACCGTTTACCATCTGGAAAGATATTAAGAATTTAAGAATAAGCATTATAAAGCAAAAGGTTCTTTTTAAGGAATGTTAGGGGTTTAGGGGAAGCTGTAAATCTTAACAGCCTTAGCGATGAGATACACGGACTTCCATCAACA
>JBMFSK010000040.1:0-9828 GCA_049967595.1 Thermoplasmata archaeon | reverse complement strand
CGAAGTTTTAGATCTGCTAAGGAACCTGAAATGCAAGGTATACGACAAAGAGATTATAGTGCAGGAATTAACAAAAGATCAGAAAGAGATTTTTGAGAGGTTCAACATCATAATGCCTAAAACTATGGGAATTTAGGAAGTTAGGTATTGCATCCTTAAAAATTTAAACAACTTTTTTAATTTCCAAAATGAATTAAAGTCATATTGCTGCTTATTTCACAAAATTTATATAATGGTTTAGCAATTGAATAGTGATATGAATAAAATATACAAGGAAAAAGGGGTATCATCGGTGATAGGGACTCTTTTTGCACTTCTTCTTGCAGTTACTTTACTTTCTGCATTTATGACTCAATATGTTCCAGTATACATGAAAACTAATGAAGCGCAACATGATCTCGAGGTACTTTCAGATTTTTCGCAGATAAAGACTTTTACTGACTTGCTAGTAGCCACAGGTGAAGAAAATTATTCATTTACAGTACCTATAACAATGGGTGCAAATGGAATTCCTATATTTGCACCCTCCACACCCTCAATGTTGAAAATTGTTTCATCTACAAATCCAATTTTCATTTTAAACATGTCATCATTAAACGGTAAAAATATTTATCAGAATTCATCAGGATATTTTTCAATAACAATCTATAACAGTTATTATCCTGAAGAAAATATTATTTTTGTAAATGGTGCGGTGGTTAGAGAAAATATAAATGAAAATGCTTCTACGGTATATGTTGGTCCAGGATTTTCTATCCAACACTCCACGAAAGGTTATGTCTTAAACTTCATAATTTATGATGTCTTAGGTGCTGGAAATTCTTATTCAGGAACAGACACCTTAAACATACAGATAGCCCTTCTAGGCATACAAAAAATTACATATACCGGGATAGGTTATGCAAATATATCCATTAACCCAACATATTCTTTTGCTAATTCATTAACAGGATGGTATTTAAATCAATCCACAATTTTTGGCTTTCCACAAAGTCAGCTATCTCTAAAAAATAATAACATTTTAAGTTTTGATGGCATTTCTCAGGTGAATGTTGAAATTGCATATATGAATGTTCAATTTTCATCTTATTAGGTGATAAAATGTTGAATATGGAGGTGAATTAAATTGGCCGAATCCTTTTTTTCTAATATTTTTAGTTTAAAAAAGATAAAGATATCTCCTGAACAAAATAAAAATTATAAAGTTCTTTTACCTAAAGGATCTGGCCCCACCTTTTCTGAACTTAATCCTATTCAAAAAAGAGCTTTTAAAATGTTTGGTAAGCTGGCCGAAAAAAATAAGAATGTTTCTAAGCTTGGAGAGGACATTTTAAAAGCACATATGCTTATCAGGCCACAGGAATATATTGCTTATGTATATTTTTTAACAATGCTTGTTGCTATTCCCCTTTTAATAATTTTTATTTTAACTTTATTACTTGGAAACATGATCATATCTTTAATTATGGTCATGGCCTTGATAATAGGGCCTGTTGTCACATATATATTGATGATAGGTAATCCAACTTCACTTGCAAAAACAAGAGGGAAGAAAATAGACGGTAAATTACCTTCCACAATGAATTTTATATCAGCACTTGCATCTGCGGATGTTAACGTGGATATGATTTTCAAGGAACTTGCCATAAGACCTGAATATGGTGAAGTCTCAAAAGAAGCAGAATGGATTACCAGGGACACAGAATTACTGGGTAAAGATATTCTGACAGCTTTAAGGGACGGTGCTAAGAGATCCCCAAGCCAAAAATGGTCTGAATTTTTACAGGGGGTGGTTACAACTTCTACATCTGGAGGAAGATTGAAACCTTACTTTATTGCAAAGGGTGAAGAATTTGAAAATGAGTTGAAATTGCAAATGAAAAGAACAAATGAAACTATTTCTTTATTTGCTGAGAGTTTTGTTACAGTTGGGGTAGCATTTCCTTTATTCTTGATAATTATTGTTGCTATAATGGCCCTTATATCCCCCAATCCAGGGATTTCCTTGATTCTGTTGTACTTCGTGGTACTTATAATGCTTCCGGTTTTGATAATACTTTTTGCTTGGATAATTAAATCAACAAGTGAGGTGAGTTCATGAACAAAAGCAAAATGATACTTTATGGTTCTATTGCTATTGGTACTGTTTTAATAATTTTAGGAGCAATAGAAGAATTGAACAATTCGACCCTTTTAATGCTGAAACCTTTAGACTTAATTGTTGTTGGAGTGTCTATATATTTTGGCCCTTATGGCATATATTATAACTCAAAAACCAAGAAAATAAAAGACATAGAAGCCAGGCTGCCTGATTTCCTTAGGGATGTAGCGGAGGCAGGCAGATTCGGAATGACATTATCTGAAAGTATTATAGTTGCATCCAGTGGTAAATATGGTCCACTGACAAAAGAAATAAAGAAAATGGCCGCCCAGATTGAATGGGGTGTACCAGTAAATGAAGCCCTAGAATCATTTAAAGAAAGGATAAAAACACCTCTGGTTGAAAGAATGATAACAATTATAATAAAAGCTAACGAATCTGGAGGTAATGTTGCGGATGTTTTGAATATGGTATCGCATGCAGCATTAGAATCACAGTTGGTTGAAAAGGAAAGGGCTATAGAAATGCAAACATATGTTTTTGTTATGTTCATAGCCTATGGTGTCTTTCTTGCAACAATACTTATACTTGCGGCCTCATTCTTTCCGGAAATGTATAAAGCAGGCAGTGCATTAGCAGGTGTTTCCAGTGTGGGGGGTCCTGTCACCGTTCAATATCAGATGATTCCTCAGGTAGAATTTCTTTTTGTAATCGCGACATTAATTAATGGCGTCGGAGATGGTATTTTAGCTGGAGTGTTATCAAAAGGAAAATATGAGGCTGGATTTTTCCTTGCATTTATACTGCTACTGGCAGGATATATATTCTTGAGGGCTATGGGTATAGCTTGAGGTGTTAAAAATGGTTGAAGCAGAAAAAAAACCTGGAACATGGTATCTCAGAATTCTTAAACCTGTAATTAACAAGAAAATTGAATCTAAAACATTTAAAATTTTCACTCCAGTAAGTACTGCGTTTAAAAATTTTAATTATAAAGTTCAAATACCAGAAATTAATGATCCCAATTTGAAGGAAATAGATTTACAACCCATACAAGAAAATTATTCATATGTTAGAATTCTTTTTAATTCACTTTTCAATGAATATTTGTATGAAATAATCGAACCTCCATTAAATATTTCCGAAGAAAAGATGTATAAAATGATTAAAGACAAAATAACGGATTTAATTGATTTTAAAGTATTTGAAAGCGAAGAAGAAAAAGAAGAATATCTTGTAGATCTGATGGAAGAAATTATAGAAAAATCAGGAGAGGTTGTCACAGAAGAGACAAAGGCAAAGCTTATTTATTATTTGAAAAGGGATTTTCAGGGATATGGACCGATTCATATACCAATGCTGGATCCAGATGTTGAAGATATTTCATGTGATGGGACAAATATTCCAGTCTATATTTACCACAGAAAATATGAAAGCTTAAGGTCAAATCTTAAATTTGAGAATGATGAAACTTTGGATAATTTTGTGATGTGGATTGTTCAAAAAAGTGGCAGGCATATATCTATAGCGAATCCAATGGTGGATGCATCTTTGCCAGATGGCTCAAGATTGCAAGCAACGTTAGGCAAGTATGTAACCAAAAGAGGATCATCATTCACTATAAGAAGGTTCAAGCCAAATCCATTCACACCACTTGATCTAGTTAAATTTAAAACTCTTTCAAGAGAAATGATGGCTTATATATGGCTGGGTGTAGAAAATGGAATAAGCATGATTATTGCTGGAGGAACAGCTTCTGGTAAAACAACGACTCTCAATGCTACACTTCTTTTTATTCCACCACAGGCAAAGATAGTAAGCATAGAAGATACCAGAGAGTTAAATTTACCGCAGGAAAACTGGATTCCGGGTCTTGTAAGAGAAGGTTATGGTGAATACAACCCCGTGACAGGTAAAAGAGCGGGAGAGATAGACATGTTCGACCTGCTCACTGCAGCACTTAGACAAAGGCCACAGTATATAATCGTGGGAGAGGTAAGGGGAAAAGAGGCTTATACTGTTTTTCAGGCCATGGCAACAGGAAAAACCTGCTACACAACATTTCATGCAGATGACGTAAAATCTTTGGTACACAGGTTAGAAAATGAACCCATAAATCTCCCTAGGGCTTTGCTCACTTCATTGGATGTTGTGCTTCTTCAAGGGCAGGTAAAAGTAGGACCAAAAATGACAAGAAGAATAAAAAGCCTAACAGAAATAGTTGCAATAGATCCTGAAAGTGGTGAATTAGTAACGAATAATGCCTATGTGTGGAACCCTGGAGATGATACATTTAATTACAGCGGTCATAGCTATGTATATGAGAAAATAAGCACAATTAGAAATTGGTCACCTAGAAGAATGGAAATTGAAGTAAAAAGAAGGGAAATGGTTCTAGAATATATGGAAAAAATTGGAGTTTCCAATTATAAGGATGTTGCAAAAGTTGTTTCAGAATATTACAAAGACCCTGAAAGCCTAATTTCAAAAATACAAGAAAAGTAAAAAAATTTAACTTTTGTTTTCCTCCCCACCTGGCAGGGGAGAACCGCAGACCTTGCAGAATTTTGAACCTTTTGGATTTAAAGTACCGCATACAGGGCATTCAACAGTAGGATTCTTTTCTTCCTCTTTCTTTTCCATCCATTTCTCAAAGGTAATGAATTCTGGCTTTGTATTCCACCATTTATAAAATTCTTCGTCTGTATATTTATCACCGAGTTCACGTTTGGCTTCTTCCCTGTACTTTTGCGTATCTAGTAAGTATTCATTTCTTAACTTTGAATATTTCTCATAATCGGGATCACTTACGTCCATGTAAAGTGTACCACAAACAGGGCAGAATTTGGCATCCTTTTTGATCCATGAACCGCAGTTTCCGCATTTTACATTTTCCTTCTCAAATACTACTCCACAAACAGGACATTTTTGAGAATCAGCTGATATAAGGCTTCCGCAGTTTCCACAGACCATTAAGTTCTTCTCGACCTTCTTGAATTTAATGAATGAGTAAACAAACAGTCCAACAACAATTAAAACAATCACCAATACAATTAATAGCCATAGTGGAATTAAGCCTTGTCCCTGAACATTAATTGGCGAGGAAATTGACTGACTGCTTTGCTGTCCTAAGTATGAATAGTATACAATTATTGAAAATGTACCTGAGTTTTTCGGATAAATATTGATTACCCCGATACCGTTAGAGCCTATATATACATTGTAAGTTGATGATCCTGAATTACTTTTCATTATTACCGTTATAGGAATATCAGTCACAAAAATATTCCTTCCATATTGCTCTGTTGCATTTATGTTTACGACCATAAATGTTAAAGTTAGCCTCTGACCTACTGCCAAAGAATTTGAAGATGAGTACATTACAACTTTTGTTGCAGGTGGTACAACATTAAAATTAAAAGACGATTCTCTTGGACCCTGTATTTTCTGTGGAAGACCTGAATAATTTACAAATAGAACAATGTTATTGGTACCTGCCACTGTACTTGAAATATTAGTGTATAATTTAACTATTTTTCCGGAAGAAATATTCGTAATGTTTTGTGTTAAAATGGGCTTACCGTTTTCTAAAAGAGTCAATGTTGTATTTCCTTTAGCTGTTGATCCACCATTGTTCCCAATTATTATTATTACTTTAAAGTATGTCCCTGCAGGAACTTTGTTTAAATTCGTTACATATGAATTATATTTATATGAAAATGATTGTATATATATGTTAGGCTTTTCAATAATTAAGAACTGACCTTTATATAAAATTACATTGTAGGGGTATATTTCTGGATATGTAATATATATTTCATAAGGCACTGAAATATTTTTTATTCCATCCATATTTATAGTGGCATTAAAATAATAAACAAGAGAAATATTTTGGTATGCTGTTGCATTTAAAATCCAGCTGTGGGAAATACTAAGTGTGGGGAAATTTATTACTATGTTAAGGTCACTTATTGGCATAGATCCAGTAGTCAAATTAATGTAAATTGGAAAAGTTGTGCCATTCATGTATGTTGAAGACAATGAATCTGAAATATAGGATATTGAAGGAACATATAGTGTAAAATTATAGTATACATATACCACATAGGAAGAATTCTGGTAAGGATTCGATAATACTAACCCAATCAGATATTTATGACCATAATAAAAGTAATTTGTTGTGAGATTAGCATAAATGAACCCCTGAGAATAATAACTTTGGACACTACCTATTTGAATGCCGTTCGTCAAATCATTAAATGTTACAGTTACATTAGGCGCCATATCTGGAACAATACCTATGACACCTATTTCTGAATATAATTCTATTTTCATTGGCAAATTCGACGTGATGTTACCCATTATATAGAAACCTGTTCCAGAGGGTATGAAATAGTAAACGATGCTAGATGATGTTGTATTAAAATTATAATTATTTGAATAGTTTATGTCCCAATAATATGGTGCATTTATGATTACATCATATGTTCCAACAGTTTTAGGTATAAACTCATAAGAAATTGGAATATTAGAATTTCCAGAAACATTTAAAAGCCAATTATTAGAAATTGTTGTGCCATTAGGGCAAATCAGTAACAATTTTACAGGGACATTTGATGCAAGATCAGTACCCCTATTAAATACAGAAAAGTTAACATATTCATTTGAATATAAAACAATTTTTGAAAAAGTGGGTACGGACACACCAATATCAATATCTGGGAATATTTCTACTTTTACAGATTTGTAGTTGTTGGAGTAATTGCTTTCATAAATGGTCTTACCAGGATTTACAGTGACAGTAACTGTATAATTGCCTGGCACAATGCTCCCTGGAACGGTATAACTTATGTTAACAAAAGTTTGTTCATTTTTTAATAAATTTGCATATACAGTTTTTGAGAAACCGGGTAAATTAAATGTTACTGGAACATTTGAAAGTGATTCCCCCTGTAAATATAATTCTGAAGATATTTGATATGTTTCATTGTGTATCATAATTGTTGTTGGAATTGAAATACTTTTCAGAACTATGTCAGGTACAATAACACTTTCATTTATCATATAATTATTTCCCGTTACATTGAGATTTGGAAAATATGGTAGACCAACGTTGAATGATTTTAACAACCTGCTACCTGCACTTATGTTAAATAAATAATTTCCACCGTACAAGGCATTTGGCCAGTATGCCATGGATACATTATCTGTAAACAGTGGTAAAATAGCTATTCCCGAACTATTTGTTAAAGTTGGCAAAATGTTCAATTCACCTTCCAATATACTGTTTAAATTAGAAACAATTTGGTTGTCCATTAAAGGTATTCCACCTGAAACTATGGGCAAATTATCAGGTACTGCCGTTATTGTAAGATTTGAAAGTGGAACACCATTATAATTTAAAACTTTGACAACAGCAAATCTGTAAAGGTACAACGATGATTGTTGATCCATAAGGTATGGGGGATCAAAATATCCTCCAGAAGCTGATTCTGGTAAAATAGTTAAATTCAATATATATGCGTTGCTATCCTGCATAAAAATGTAATTTTTAGAAGGATTGCCATTTGAATAATTTGAATTTGCAGATATGAATACATTTTCTCCATAAAGTGTAGATTTTATCAAATTGAATTGATGCTTATAAAAACCATTTTGACTCAAAAGATTTTTGTCTGTGTATAAATTAAGTTTCAATGAGTTTACTAAAACGGTTCCAGATTTTGAGCCTGTAATGTTTACAAAAATATTACCTGGAGAACTTAAAGAGCTAGGTTCTATGAGATAAATTAAATTAGAAAAACTTACTGTAATGTTAGTTATACCAGGTTTTATTTTCTGACTCAGATTTGTTGAACCTAAAAGAATGTTTTTGTAATAAACTTTTAAAATGGAATCATTATAATATTTTCCAGAAGTAGAATAATTTAATGTTAAGGTTCCATTTGAAAAAGTTGTATAAGGATAAAGTGATGAAGGTGATATAGAAAAACTATTGGCTATTGTAATATTTTGGTATGGAAAAATGGTAATAGGAAATCTATTGTTAGATGGAACAGCAGAAGCCACATAAATAATATTAGGAGGTGTTTGCATTAATTTATTAAAATGAACATTTTTCATTATTATTGTATCCAATGTAAATACCGGTGTTGGGCCATAGCTAATTAATAAATTATTACCAGATGGATAACCAAACTGATTTGCAATGTTTATATCTTTAGAAGTAACATTCATAAAATAGGTATTAATGAGGTTTAAATTCGCCCCAGAAGCATTAAACCATCCGGGGTACATGATCTTTGCATTATAAGTATATATCTGACCACCTTTATCGTTAATTGAAAAATTCAATGTAGGATAGTACCTATCAGGCGTTACAGTAAATGTCGAGTTATATAAATAGAGTGATCCTCCAGGCATTATATTTAATGAATCTGGGGAGATTGAATCTTGGACGAAATAAATATTAGCATTTATTACTGAAAGATTTCCTGTTGAACCTATTATAACATTAGCATCAAATCCATAAAAGCCGTTCTGGCCAGTTAACGGATCTATAGTACTAGAATTTATTATAAAAGTAGAATTTATATATATATTTTTCACTATTGAACTATCCACTGGAAAACCATTTTTATTTTCAGTCGAAGCATTTGGAATGCTTAATGGTAAAATAGAAACTATTAGCAATATAATAACAATTATAGATATAAAACCTAAACGCATATTATTTTTCAATATTAAGCACCTCCGTCATGCATTGTAAATCAGTATACTTATATATAAAAATTTTGAGTGTTTTTTATATATATTATAAAAAATCAGTTTAATTAAGAAAAGTTATAAATACAAAAGGTTCATTAACCTAATTAGGGGCCGTAGCTTAGCACGGTTGGAGCATCCGGCTGATAACCGGAAGGCCGTCGGTTCAAATCCGATCGGCCCCACTTGGTGTATGGGGATATATATAAGACCGAAAAACGTGCCGGCTTTTTAAACCTTTTTCCATTCGTATTTTCTGTTTAACGTTTCTCAATCCTCTCTCAGAAATTCCCATATTCCTGACATCCTTAGGTTTAAGGGATAGGATCCGGTTACAAATTAAAAATTGATTAAAAAATAAAAAATAGTTTATTGTTTAGGTGGTTCCTTCCATTCTTTAGGTGTTTTTTTGCTCTTGCCTCTTCTCATGAAAATTATTCCTGCTATTATTGCTATTACAAAGATCATCGCTATTATCCCAATTAAAAGATATTCAATTGAACCCGTTTGGCTAGGTGGTACAGTTGTGATTGAAGTGCTCTTAAGGCTTACAACAACGGGAATGCTCGTACTTGATTGAGTTGTGGTTATTGTTCCAGATGATTGTGATGTTTCATAACCATTTGGAATTGTAATTGTATATGTGTAAGTTCCATATGTTTCATTAAATGTTATGGTATTTGTAGATGATGTTTTTGTAATTCCATTCAAAGTCACGGACCATGATGCACCTGACGGCAAACCAGTCTCCGTAAAAGTGATTATGTAAGTTTTTGTAGAATTACTTGTGAATGTTATTGTTTGAGTAACATTAGCTCCTTTCACAGTAATAATTCCAGAGGGAGGTGATGCTGTATATCCATTTATTGATCCTATGCTGTAAGAATAAGTTCCATTTGGTTCCTGAAATGTTATTGCATTTGTAGTTGAGGATTCTGTCGTTTCATTTAAAGTAACAGACC